>NZ_WWCX01000092.1:0-26242 GCF_009857655.1 Duganella vulcania | reverse complement strand
CGCGGCGCCGGCCGCGCCGCCGCGTCCGGCCTTCAAGGCCACGCTGGGCGGCGACCCGGCGGTGATCGACTTGTCGATCCTGGCCAAGCTGCTGGGCTATCATCCGCACAAGGTGCGCAAGTTCGCCTTCAAGTTCCTGCACAACGCCCAGGACGGCCTGGCCCAGATGGAGCGGGCGCTGCAAAAGGGCGACCTGGCCGGGGTGCGCGAGCTGGGCCACCGCCTGAAGTCGCCCGCGCGCACCGTGGGCGCGCTGGGCATGGGCGAGCTGATGCTGCAACTGGAGCAGTTGCCGGCCGACGGCATGCCGGAGCGCGCGGCGGCCGCCATCCTGGCGCAGCTGTGGGTGCTGCTGGAACAGATCACCGAACAAATCATGACCAACACCACTTTCGCCGACGATAACTAGACCAGGTGACACACCATGCGGGTAATGCTGCTCGATGACGACAAGTTCATGCTGGAACTGCTGGCCGACATGATCGCCGAGCTGGGCCCGCACGAGGTGGTGGCCGAGACCGATGGCCGGCGCGCGCTGGTGGCGCTGCGGCTGCGCCCGCCCGACCTGCTGATCTGCGATTTGAGCATGCCGGCGATGGACGGCATCGATTTCCTGCGCGCGGCCGCGGCGCAGCAGTACGGCGGCTGCGTGGTGCTGTTGTCGGGCGTGGACGGCGCCGTGCTGCGCACCGCCGCCCGGCTGGCCGAGGCGCAGGGGCTGGCCATCCTGGACGCCTGCGCCAAGCCGCTGGCGGCCGAGACGCTGGCCGGCCTGATGGCCCGCGCCGCCACGCGCTGCCCGCCCCATCCGGGCCCGGCGCCGGACAAGCTTGGCAAATAGTTTAGATGGTTTCTACAATCTGCCGCACATTTTTAAAAAATGGGTTATTATTTACGCCATCCCCGCCTGCCGACCTTGTTGCCATCCCATTCCAAGACATTGAATTCGCGCAATTGGCCACCATCTGCTGCCTGTAACCGGCAACGTTGACGGCGATTGCGGACAACATGGCATAATCCCCAGGCGTTATTGATCCCACAGACCTCGATTGAGGAATATATGAGCGAAAATATCAAACACATCACCGACACTTCCTTTGACGCCGACGTGCTCAAGTCCGACCGCCCGGTGCTGGTCGACTTCTGGGCCGAATGGTGCGGTCCTTGCAAGAGCATCGCCCCGATCCTGGAAGAAGTGGCCAAGGAATACGACGGCAAGATCCTGATCGCCAAGATGGACGTCGACGCCAACCAGGCCGTGCCGGCCAAGTTCGGCATCCGTGGCATCCCGACCCTGATCCTGTTCAAGAACGGTGTGGCAGCCGCGCAAAAGGTTGGCGCCATGGCAAAAGGCCAGCTGACCTCTTTCATCGACAGCAATATCTAAGTACGATAGTATTACGCTGCAAAAAACGGCGCCGCGCCCGTGGCGCCGTTTAATAACTTAGAGACAACCACGCAGTTCCCTCCCCTACCTTTACTTTCCCGTCACGGGACACTCAACACATATGCATCTATCTGAATTAAAGGCCCTACACGTCTCGGCACTGCTGGAGATGGCCATCGGTCTTGATATCGACAACGCGGCGCGTCTGCGCAAACAGGAATTGATGTTTGCGATCCTGAAAAAGCGCGCGAAATCCGGTGAACAGATCTTCGGCGACGGCGCCCTGGAAGTGCTGCCGGACGGCTTCGGCTTCCTGCGCTCGCCCGACGCCAGCTACATGGCGTCCACCGACGACATCTACATTTCCCCGTCGCAGATCCGCCGCTTCAACCTGCACACCGGCGATTCGATCGAGGGCGAGGTGCGCACCCCCAAGGATGGCGAGCGCTACTTCGCGCTGGTCAAGGTCGACAAGGTCAACGGCGAATCGCCGGAAGCCTCGAAGCACCGCATATTGTTTGAGAACCTGACGCCGCTGCACCCGAACGAGCCGCTGCGCCTGGAACGTGACATCAACGGCACCGAGAACATCACCGGCCGCATCATCGACCTGATCGCGCCGATCGGCAAGGGCCAGCGCGGCCTGCTGGTGGCCTCGCCTAAATCGGGCAAGTCGGTGATCCTGCAGCACATCGCGCACGCGATCACCGCCAACCATCCGGACTGCACGCTGATCGTGCTGCTGATCGACGAACGTCCCGAGGAAGTGACCGAGATGCAGCGCTCGGTGCGCGGCGAAGTGGTCGCCTCGACCTTTGACGAGCCGGCCACCCGCCACGTGCAGGTCGCCGAGATGGTGCTGGAAAAAGCCAAGCGCCTGGTCGAGATGAAGAAGGACGTGATCATCCTGCTGGATTCGATCACCCGCCTGGCGCGCGCCTACAACACCGTGATCCCTGCCTCCGGCAAGGTGCTGACCGGCGGTGTGGACGCCAACGCGCTGCAACGCCCGAAACGCTTCTTCGGCGCCGCCCGCAATATCGAGGAAGGCGGCTCGCTGACCATCATCGCCACCGCGCTGATCGAAACCGGCTCGCGCATGGACGACGTGATCTACGAGGAATTCAAGGGTACCGGCAACATGGAGGTGCACCTGGAGCGCCGCCTGGCCGAGAAGCGCGTCTACCCGGCGATCAACCTGAACAAATCGGGCACCCGCCGCGAGGAACTGCTGATCAAGCCGGACCAGCTGCAGAAGATCTGGATCCTGCGCAAGCTGCTGTACTCGATGGACGAGATCGAAGCGATGGAGTTCATCCTCGACAAGATGAAGGCCACCAAGAACAACGGTGAGTTCTTCGACATGATGAGGCGCGGTGGGTAATTAACCCCGCGGCAATCATGAAAAACAGGCAACCATCGCGGTTGCCTGTTTGCGTTTACACCGGTATAATCCCCGATCGCATCAATTTTAACTCTGGCAAGTGAGCGGCAATCGGGTCACGAAGTGGTATCGACCGACGAAGTGCTGTTTGGCTACCTAACTAACCGAAGGCTTCAAAATGAAACCAGAAATCCATCCAGATTACCGCGAAGTGGTGTTCCACGACCTGTCGTGCGACTTCAAATTCATCACCCGCTCGACCATCCAGACCCGCGAAAAGATCGAACACAACGGTAAAGAATACCCGTTGGTCAAGATCGAGGTGTCGGCTGAATCGCACCCGTTCTACACCGGCAAGCACAAAATCGTCGACACCGCTGGCCGCGTTGAGAAATTCCGCCAGAAGTTCGGCGCAGTGGGTTCCAAGACCCAAGTCGCACAAGGCTGATTTTCGCCGCGATGAACAAAAAAGCAGCCTCTGGCTGCTTTTTTTGTTTGTCGGCCTCGCCGGCCGCAGGTTTTCCTGCATACTCCCGTTCACCTCTCACTTGCATACCGATCGATGAAGCCAGTCCGTCTTCCCGCCGCCGCTACCCTGGCATTGCCGCGCTGGGCGCTGTTCGCCCTGGGCCTGTTGTACATCCTGCCTGGCCTGATCGGCCGCGACCCGTGGAAGAACGATGACGCCGCCAGCTTCGGCATCATGTGGACCATGGCCCACGGCACCTGGCAGGACTGGCTGTGGCCCAACATCGCCGGCCTGTCGATGCCGGACGAGGGCCCGCTGGCGTTCTGGCTGGGCGCGCTCGGCATCAAGCTGTTCGGCTGGCTGATGGGCGACGTGCTGGCGGCCCGCGTGGGCACGGTCGGCGTCTTCCTGCTGGGCGTGCTGTCGCTGTGGTACGCCACCTTCAACCTGGGCCGCCGCCAGGACGCGCAGCCGCTGCGCCTGGCCTTCGGCGGCCAGCCCGAGCCGGACGACTTCGGCCGCACGCTGGCCGACGCCGCCGTGCTGATCTACCTGGGCTGCCTGGGCCTGCTGCTGCACAGCCACGAGACCACCTCGGAGGCGCTGCAGGTGTCGCTGGTGGCGCTGCTGCTGTACCGCACCGTGCGCTACGTGGAAGGCCCGTCGCTGCGCAACGCCGCCCTGAGCGGGCTGGCGGTCGGCCTGCTGACCCTGACGCGCGGCTGGGTCACGCCGGTGTGCCTGATGCTGGCCCTGTTCGCCTGCACCCGCTTCCTCGACCAGCCCGCCATCCGCGCGGCGCGCGACCTGGGCGCCACCATCGCGGTCGGCGGCGCCGTGGCCGCGCTATGGCTGCTGCCGGCGCAAGGGCTGCAACCCTACCACCAGCTGCCGCTGAACGCCTGGCTGGCCTGGAACCTGGACCAGCTCGGCATGCCCGGCATGCGCTCGCTTAAATTCTTCTTCCGCGTCGGGGTCTGGTTCTTCTGGCCGGCATGGCCGTTCGCCGGCTGGGCCGTGTGGGCCTGGCGGCGCCAGCGCCGCGCGCTGCACATCGTGGTGCCGCTGGCCTTTGTCACCATGGGCGCGCTGCTGACGCTGTTCAACGACCAGCCCGAGCAAGGCCAGCTGCTGGTGCTGCTGCCGCCGCTGGCCATCATGGCCGCGTTCGGCCTGCTGACCATGAAGCGCGGCGCCATCAACGCCATCGACTGGTTCTCGGTGATGGCGCTGACGCTGTGCGCGGCCGTGATCTGGGTGTTCTGGATCGCCAAGCTGACCGGCTGGCCGGCCAAGGCCGCCAAGAACGCGCTCAAGCTGGTGCCCGGCTTCCACCCCGAGCTGGGCTGGATCGCGCTGCTGGTGGCGCTGGCCGCCACCGCCGGCTGGTTCGCCCTGGTCCACTGGCGCATCTCGCGCCAGCCGGCCGTGCTGTGGCGCGCCGTGGTGCTGTCGTCCGGCGGCCTGATCCTGATCTGGATCTTGCTGATGACCTTGTTCCTGCCGGACGTCAACTACAGCAAGAGCTACGCCAGCGTGGCGCGCCAGATCGCCGACAAGCTGCCGGCCGGCGCGCGCTGCATCGAGACCAACGTCGGCCCGGCCCAGCGCGCCTCGTTCGCGTACTACGCCCAGCTGCCGTTCGCCGGCGTCGAGGGCGACCATTGCGACCTGCTGCTGCTCCAGGACAGCATCAAGCTGCGCGACGAGCGCGAGATTCCGGCCCGCTACCGCGACCAGCAATGGAAGCTGTTGTGGGAAGGGCGCCGCCCGGCCGACCGCGACGAGCGCTTCCGCCTGTACCGCCGCCCCGAATGAAAAACGGCCCCGATCGACGGGGCCGTGATGGTGCCGCGCGGGCCTTGCCCGCGCGCGCTCAGCGCTTGGCCATGACGGTGGTGTTGGCCGGCAGTTTGGCCAGCATCGGCAGGCGCTCGTAGTTGCTGACGGTGAGCGTGTCGCCAGCGTCGGCAAAGCGCAAGTGCGCACCGGTGCGGGTGATGAATTCCGTCGGTCCCACCGCATAGATTTCCACCCGTGGCTGCCCCTTGATCGCGGTGTAGAAGCGGCCGACCTGGCGCGTGAAGCTGATCGTCTCCCCATTGCTGAGATTGTACGAAGACTGGTAGTCCTGGAACTCCTGCGGCTCCATGTGGTAGCGGCTCGCGCTGATCTTGACGCTTTCGCTGGCGGCATTGGTGGCGGTGGCATCGGGGGCCGCACCGGCGGTGGCGGCGAAGGACAAGGCAGCGGCTACAGCCAGGCTCAAAAGAGTGGTCTTCATGGTATTGCTCCAATAAGTAAAAGGTTGGGGCGGCCGGCCCCGGGGGTTTAACGGTGGGCGACGACGATGGTGTCGCCGTTGGCCTTGGCCAGCGGCAGACGGGCGAAGTTGGCCACGCCCACGCTCTCGCCCACGTCGTTGAATTCGAAGCGGGTGCCGTTGGCGGTAACGAACTTGTCCGGGGCGATCGCGAAGATCTCCACGCGCTGGCCGTCGTCGAGCTGGGTGTAGTAGCGCGACATGCGCTGGCTGAAGGTCAGGATCTGACCGTTGGTCAACTGATACGCGTTCTTGAAGTTGGCGAAGTCGCCCTGCAGCAGGTGAAGACGGCTGAGACCGCCTTTGATCTGCACGCTGGCATCGCCCGCATGGGCGGCCGGCATGGCCGCAAAGGCCATGGCGGCAACAACGCCGAAGAGAGTGGTTTTCATGGTGTGCTCCGTAAGATTATCGGGACCTGCAAACTGCTGGGAGCCACCGCTGCATTTTCAAATCAGCGGCAGACATGTACAGATTAGCAAAGGCCGCGCGCCAGATCCGGCGTATGCGACGGGCGGTCGATCGGCGTGCGCCAAGTGTAAAAAAACGCGACGAACGGAAGCCGCGGCCATGCTGTTGCACGGCACGTCTTTCTTTTAGCTCAGCCGATACAAAGCGCCACAGTCCAGCTATATTGAGCGCAACACCCGGCAGCGCCCCACCTCGCGCGCCGGCCATGGCGGCCCCGGCTGCTGCGCCCCAACCCCGCGCCCAAATCCGACCTCAGCCGCACAGTCTTATTCTGGATAGCATCATGTTCACCTTGTACAAATTGCAGGCCGCCCTGCGCAACAACTATGTGCGCGCCGGGCTGGCCTTGGCCGCCCTGGCGATAGCGGCCCTGCTCGGCTGGCGCGCCGACGTGCCGCAAGACCCGCAACCCGTGCTGCGCTCGCAGGACATCGCGCAGATCACCGCGCTGCCGGCCCAGCGCCAGCGGCTGGAATACCTGCTGGTGGCGGCGCCGCTGTCGGAGGCGCCGCGCTATGTGTTCAAGCTGCGCGGCGACCCGCTGCTGTATGTGGTCAAGGTGCCGGCCACCACGCACCTGAGCCTGGAGCGCGAGGTGCTGCTGAAGCACAACCTGCCGTACGCGATCGCGCGCGACGACTTCCTGGCCTCGCACCGCGCGGTGCTGCAGGACGAGGACGACAGCGCCATGGCGCGCGCCGGCGGCTGGCTGCGTCGCCACGCGGTCGACCTGCTGCTGGTGGGCCTGGTGCTGTTCGTGCTGCGCCACGGCCTGCCCGGCACCGGCGTGTCGGCCACCGTGCTGGCCCCGGACCAGCTGGCCGGCAGCATGGACGACCTGATCGGCATGGACGATATCAAGCAGGAAGTGCTGCACCTGGAGGACATGATCCGCAACCGCGCGGTGTACCGCCAGCACGATATCGACAAGCCCTTCAACGTCATGCTGACCGGCCCGGCCGGCACCGGCAAGACCAAGCTGGCCGGCTACCTGGCCAAGCGCCTGAACGTGCCGCTGATCCAGGCCTCGGCCTCGGCGCTGGAGTCCGGCTACATCGGCGGCGGCGCCAAGGCGCTGCACGCGTTACACCGCAAGGCGTGCGCGCGCGGCAGCTGTATCATTTTCCTCGACGAAGCCCAGGGCCTGTTCATGCCGCGCGGACGCGGCGACAAGAAATGGGAGGACGACACCGCCAACGCGCTGCTGGGCCTGCTCGACGGCGTGCGCAGCGACCAGGGCGCGGGCGTGATCTGGGTGGTGGCCTCCAACTTCGACGACGCCAGCTCGGCGATGGACGAGGCCATGCTGCGCCGCTTCTCGGTCAAGATCAATTTTCGCCTGCCCAACAAGGCCGAGCGGCGCGAACTGCTGCGCGCCTTCCTGGCGCGCAAGGCCGAGGGCTGCGTGGCCTGGGACCGGCTCGACCTCGACCAGGTGGCCGAGATCACCGCCAACCTCAGCCCGGCGCTGCTGCAGACCGTGGTCGACCGCGCCAGCATGATCGCCATCCAGGAACAGGCGGCCATCGACACCGGGCTGATGTTCCGCGCCTTCGAGCGCGCCACCATCGGCTTGACCGACCGCGCCACCAGCGCCGAGAAGACGCGCCAGCGCGAGCGCGTGGCGCTGCACGAGCTGGGCCACTTCTTCATGCAGATCGACCCGTGGCTGCGCCAGGGGCTGACGCTGGAGCAGATCAAGGAGCGCTCGCCGCTGCTCAAGATCAGCACCGAGTCGGTGTCCAAGCTGGGCGCGCTGGGCTATGTGCTGTCGGCCTCGGACGACGTCGCGCTGCGCACGCTGGAGGAGCTGGAGCGCGACGTGATCCAGCTGTACGGCGGGGTCGCGGCCGAGGAGCTGTTCTACGGCGCGCGCGGCATCTCGGTGGGCAGCCAGAACGATATCCAGAAGGCCACGTCCATGCTGGACATGATGGTCAACCAGCTGTCGATGTACTCGCGGTCCAAGCTGGACTACAGCCAGTTCAAGAACCAGGAGCGCGACCTCGACCAGGTGCAGGCCAAGGCGGACGAGCTGTACTCGTACACCTTGGGCGCGATCGCCGACTACCGCGTGGCGATCGACGAGCTCAAGGAGGTGCTGATGGAGCAGTACGTGCTGTCGAAGGACGCCATCTTCTCATTGCTGGAGCAGCGGCAGCTGGGCGCGGCGCCGGCCGTGGCACTTGCAAAAATATAAAATTTCCACATCACGGGTTGCGGCATGCAGGCAAATCAGTGATAATGCGGGTCGCGTTGCCGGGATGGCGTAGTAGCTGAGCTCCCTGGCAAGTCGTTGAAGTTCAGGACGACACACCGGCCTCGGTGGTGAAATTGGTAGACGCAGGGGACTCAAAATCCCCCGCCGCAAGGCGTGCCGGTTCGATTCCGGCCCGAGGCACCATTACTTTGGATCAAATCATGTCGCAACAGCTCAAAACCCGCATGTCTACTAGGCAGTGCGGGTTTTTTGTTATGTTTCGGCATCTCATCAAGTCTCATCCCATCGCATCACTTTGGCGGTACCCCTGGCGGTATCCCAAAGGACTACGGAGAAAGTACCGCCATAGGGGCTGGTACAGAGTTCTACTCCGTAGAACGATAATTAGTAAGGATGAGATTTATGGCATTGACCGATACCTTCGTTCGTCAAGTTAAAGCTGCTGGTCCCGGTATTCAAAAATATCGGGATGGTGAGGGCATGTATCTGCTCGTAAAGCCCGCCGGAAAATACTGGCGCTTCGATTACCGCTTCAACGGCACCCGCAAGACCGCCGCATTCGGCACCTACCCAGACGTAAGCCTGGCCAAAGCTCGGCAGCGGCGCCAGGAAGCGCGCACGTTGTTGGCCGACGGCATCGACCCATCGGCTGCCAAACGCGAAAAGAAGCAAGAGAGCCTGCTGCTGGGGCGCCAGACCTTTAGCGCTGTCGCAAACGAGTGGCTGGAGAAAACCAAGTCTCAGCGTGCTGTTTCCACGCAAGAAAAGGTACACGGCTGGCTGAGTAGGAATGTATTGCCGCATATCGGCAATATGCCCATCACCCAAATTAAGCCTCGGGACGTGCTTCTCGCGGTACAGCGGCTGGAGGCACGCGGCGCCATTGAGTCCGCGCACAGAGTCAAGCAGCTGTGCGGCCAGGTGTTTCGCTACGCGGTTGCCATCGGCATGGTAGAACGTGATGTCACGGCGGACTTGAAGGGTGCGTTGGTAGCAATCCCGCAGAACCATTTCGCGGCAATTACCGAGCCGGGCGAGGTAGCGAAGTTGCTGCGGGCCATCCACGGCTACGCGGGCCACCCATACGCGACCTCCGCGCTTAAACTGTCCCCCTTGCTATTCGTCAGGCCCGGTGAACTGCGCAGCGCAGAATGGCGTGAGATCGATCTCGCGGCAGCCGAGTGGCGCATCCCTGGCACAAAGATGAAGATGAAAAACGACCACGTCGTGCCACTTCCCAGCCAAGCCACCGCCATCCTGGAAAACCTGCATCCAATGACCGGCCACGGCAAGTACGTCTTCCCAAGTATTCGCACCGAGGACCGCTGCATGAGCGAGAACACCATCAATGCCTGCCTGCGTAGTTTGGGGTTCAGTAAGGATGTTATGACCGCCCACGGCTTCAGGGCGATGGCCCGCACGATCCTCGATGAAGTGCTCGAGGAACGGGTAGACCTCATCGAACACCAGTTGGCGCACGCGGTGAAGGACACCAATGGCCGCGCCTATAACCGCACAGCCCACTTACCAGCACGGCGGTTGATGATGCAGCGTTGGGCTGATTACCTAGATACGTTACGTGTAGGCGACGACGAATTACAGCTTCGGGCTTAACAAAACAGCTAATCACAAGGATTAAAATGTTACCAGAGAGAAAAATTGGCCGTCTGCCTGCGCCAGAGGTTCGTCGGGAGGTCGCTGATTTTGCTGCGGTTTGCCGCGAGGCGCTACAAAGCCCTGACGGGCGCGTATGCGCCAACCCAGATGCGCCAGTAGAGGAGCGTAACTACATGTACGCAGACCAGGTATTAGAGTTTGCGTTGCGCGCGTTGGAGCGATTTGGGGAGCATGGCGATCACTTCCGTCCCGACTGGGACATCAACCGCATGGTAGTACGCGGCGAAGTGACGGGGCTTCGGCAGAGCGGCCTGAGCTTCGAGGCGGCAGTAGGTGCCGTGGCGGACGATTTGGGTGTCGACGACCGTACAGTGAGCCGGTTCATCAGCCATGGCAAGTCGTGACACGCAGCGCCAGTGCTTTTAAAAGTTAGAACTGAAATACTCCTCCCTGTTATTTTACATAGGAGTATTTCATGCCCTCTCGCATCATCCGCATCTCCGACATTGCGACTACCCCAACCAAGACCGGCATCCTGCCGGTCAGCCCAGCCACCATCTGGCGTTGGGTGCGCAACGGCAAATTCCCCAAACCCTTCAAGCTGGGCGCCAGCGTAACCGGCTGGTACGCCGATGACGTTGACGCATTCGTTGCCGGCTGCGCTAATTCCAACTCGGTGGGTTCCGTATGATCGGTGCAGGCACTGGGGGGCAGGCAACGTCCATCGCCATGTATCTGGCGCACAAGCAGAAAAAAGACCAACGCTTCAACGGTGATGCCGGGAAACTGGATTTTCAGATTAAAATCACCAAGGCGCTGAAAGTCGCCTCCGACGTTGTCATGGAAGGCGCTGAACCAACTGTTGCCACTCAAGATGCCGCAGTCACATTCTTGTCGCCGCTCTTTGCGAACATCCCGCTGGCCCTGCGCAACGAAGCCCGCTGGGTTGCCTGGCGCGCAGAAGGCCCGACCGGGCAAAAGCCCATCAAGATGCCGTATGACCCGTCGCTGCCCCAAGCTCGCGCCAAGGTGGATGACCCGACGTCGTGGGGGACCTTTTCCCAGGCAGTAGCAGCGTTTGAAGAAGGTGGCTATACCGGTATCGGCATTGTGCTGGACGGCTCCGGCCTGGTCGGCATTGACCTCGATAACTGCGTCGTGAACGGCAAGATCGATCCAGCCGCGCAGATGCTGCTGGATTCGGTTGGGGCCACCTACATCGAGTTGTCCCCCTCGGGCACTGGCCTCCGCGCGTTCGGTTATGCGGAAAACCTGTCCAGCGGTGTGAACCGTGAATACAACGGCCTGAAGGTCGAGATGTATTCACGGGGCCGCTACCTGACCGTCACCGGCCACTACGTCGAGAATGGCGCCGTAGGCCCGCTGCTGGGCTTCAGCGAGCTGGCAGATCGCATTCGCGGTGATAAGACGGCAAATCCACAGACCCGCGAGTTTTCGACTATGGCTGCCGACAAGCGTCAAGCTGAACTGATCCGCAACATTTTGTCCGGCGAGGTATACCATGACAGCATCCGTGACCTGATCGCCAGCCTCGTCGCGAACGGTTTGCGGGGTGGGGCTGTGGTCAACATGCTGTATGCGCTGATGGATACTGCCGCCGTGACACACGACGAACGCTGGGTGGCGCGTCGCGCAGAAATCCCGCGTCTCGTAGCCAGTGCCGAGCAAAAGTTTGCCCCCGAACCGCCCCTACTGGTTCTGCGTGAGCCTACCGTTATCAAGCAAAACCCTTCAGCCGGCGTGCCGCCTCACCTGCTGACGATCCCTGGGGTGCTGGGCGATATGGTGAATTGGGTGAACCAGACGTCGAGCAAGCCACAGCCGTACTTCGCTGTACAGGCCGCGCTGGCATTCGGCAGCGTCGTCATGGGCCGCAAATTCTGCACAACGCAGCGTAACTGGACCAACCTGTACTTCCTGAATATCGCTGTGTCTGGCGGTGGCAAGGAGCACGCAAAAACCGTCATTGAAGAATGCCTGCGCGCCGCTGGCCTGCAACAGCTCATCGGCGCATCCGAATATACCTCGGACGCAGCAATCGACTCGCTGCTGCTGGACAAGCCGACCCACATCTCCATCATCGACGAGTTCGGTCTGTTGCTTGAAGCCGGCAACGCCAAGAACAACCACAACGGTGGCACGGCCCGCAAGCGCCTCATGGAGATGTTCGGCCGCTCGCACTCGACATTGACGCCCAAGGCATACTCGATGGCTGGGTTGAGTAAGGATATGCGCGAGAAGCAGCGGAACCGCTTCGTTGAAAACCCATCGCTGACTGTGCTGGGCATGACCACGCCGGACACCTTCTACAATGCGGTCGGGACCGGCTCACTGAAGGACGGTTTCCTGAATCGCTTCATCATGGTCATTTCGGACCTTGGTCGCCAGCCTAGTCAAGATGTTGACTATGTCGAGCCGCCGGAATCGGTGATCCAATGGGCAAAGGCATGCCGGATTCGCGGGGCCGGCGATATCGCTGAAACCCAAATCGACACGCAGCATGACACACGCCCACAGCCTATCACCGTGCCGTTTGACGCGGCCGCTACGCGGTTGTTCAAGCAGCTCGATATCCAGTGCATCGAACGCATGGACGAGCTGGAAGAACAGGGCCTGTGCGAGATGTACAGCCGCGTACGTGAGATTTCCATGAAGGTCTCGTTGATGGTGGCACACTCCTGCGGCTCCGACACCATCACGGCCGAGCATGCCCAGTGGGCTATCGACTACGTCCGTTATTGGGCTGACCGCGCCATCGTCGTGCTGGGCACCAAGGTCGCGGACAACCCGTTCGCCTCGCTCTGCAATGACGTAGCCAGTATTGTGAAGGAAGCCGGTGCAAAGGGCGCTACTGTTCCCGAAATCGCGCGCAAGTCGAGCAAATTCAAAGGTGCCGACGGTCGCCTGCGTGACAACGTGTTCCGCAACTTGGAATCAGATCGCGGCATCAAGCTGTACAACATCACCCACGAGTCCGGCCGTGGTGCGAAGCGCGCTGCCTACGTGGCACCTGAGTTCGCCGACCAACAGCATTAACAGCAATAAAAACACCCCCTGTTCCTGCCGAAGGAGAGGACAAAAACATAGGAAGGGGGGTATCTCTTTTTATATGTAATCAGGTTTAAACCCACAGCCCGCCTACGTTTCCAGCAGCAACGCCAATTGCTGTTGATCGCACAAGATCAACACCTGCTGGCGCGACGACACGATCACAGCATCAAGGTCGAACGGCTCACGGCAGGAATATAGTCAGTCGAATTACTTTCAGCCGGGTCTAATGATGGCTGGGATTTCCCCAATACCCACAAGGAACAAAATGAAGCGACGCAGTAACCGCGTGCAGCAAGACACGCAAATTAAGGTGGCAGCCGATGGCTGCCGCAACATCCCAACCGACGTCGGCATCAAGCTGGTACGTGACCTCTTTGAAGGTATCGGCGTCGACCGTCTGCGCGCCGACCGCTACTTCGCACACCTGTCGTTCTGCGATGTCAGCGAACTGGGCGACGACGAACTGACCGAGGCCATTGCCATTGGCCTCGACTACCTCACTGCCGACTCGGCGAGCGACCGCTCTATCGTCAAGACTGCACTAATGGAACTGCTGGCGGCGCAATTCGGCAACCCACGCGGCAAAGTCATCTTCCGGGTCGGCCGCAGCTACACCAAGGCGTGGCCCAACGACCGCACGCTGACGCACTGATCTCCGTCAACGTCCTGTAGTTCAACCCGCGAACCGCGCATGGAAGTGCCCGGTTCGCTTTCTATTTCGGTGATAAAAATGAAGAAGGCCAAAGCGCCCCGTGTCCCAGTCCTTGAGTCCGCCTTTGAGGTCAACCTGCCCAAGCTACTGCGCGCCGTCAAGGCGTCAGGGCGGCCTGAGGTGGTGATGATTGATGGTGACGAGCGTACCGTCGCCGTGCTGTCAGATACGCGCCTGGCGGTCCATCTGGGCGGCCGGGTATGGCTGGCCGACATCGTGGCCGTGCCGTGCCTGAATGACCGAGTACGCCCCCTCCTGAAGTGCCCTCGCGCGCATGAAGGAAACCTCCAGTCGCTGTACTGGCGGGCTGGTGAGCTGGCGTGTCGGCATTGCCATGGGTTGCGGTATCGCACCTCGTTGGTGACCGGCCCGGTGGCGCGTGCGCGGCTGGCGCGGGAGAAGCTGGTGGAACGGTTGGGGGGCGTTCCAGGCGACTGCGTGCCCGACCGGCCGCACGGGGCTTGGCGTAAGCGCTATGCCTGTATGTCGGGACGTATCGCGTACCTCACGGCAGTACATTACGATGAGGTACGGCGCTGGCTCAAGGCCGCCTCTTCAACGCTTTAATGCGTTTCTAATCAATTCTTGCTCGTCAAGGTATCGTTTAACAGTATTGTGTTCCTCAAGCGCTTTATTGATGGTGTTGTGATCTTCCAGCAGCCGCTTCGCGGCGCTCTGGTCGTCCAGTATTCTCTTTACGGCATTATGGTCGTCCAGCAGCCGCTTCGCGGCGCTCTGATCGTCCACCAGTCGTCTTGCGACATCGTGTTCATTCAGCGCGTTGGCCACAGCACTGACACCACTGTAGCCTTTGAATGCGTTCATCGTCGCATTGTGCTCTTTCAATGCCTTCGCAACGGCGCCGACCTCATCGAACCCCCTGAGCGCCCTCATAGCCTCGTTGTGCTCATTCATCGCCTTAGTAGCAGCACCGACCTCATCGAACCCCCTAAGCGCTTTCATCGCCGCGTTATGGTCATTCATTGCCTTGACCACCGCACCCGCCTCCTTGAAGTCCCTGAGCGCGCGCATAACTGCGTTGCGCTCACTCATTGTTTTATAGGTAACATCTAGCGCAGCAGACTGACGGGGCGTGGGGTCAATTGGCTGTTCTGGTTGGCCTTCTGCTTTACTCGATGAAACGTCAGCAGGCAAGGTTCCAGCGTCAACACCAGCGGGCGGGTGTTCGACTTCGGTTACCTCGTCTACAGAAAAATCGCTGATGTTGTCGATTTTATTATCAGAAGGTCCAGACCCATGAGTTTCACCAATGCCCAGCCGTAGCTCCTGGCTCAGCTTCTGTATGAGACCGCCGGTATCGTCGGCTTGGCCAGTCATCCCGTTTAGAACATTCAGGATGCCTCTTAAAAGCTGATTATTGGGAAAATTCGGGTAACGTACCTTGTGGTCGATCTCACTCCAGCCCTCTTCAAAAATAGTCCGCACTTGAAGCTCGATATTAACAACGCGGAGCGTCGGCTTGGTTGTCAGAATATAATGTATCGAGCGGTAGTTGTCCTTGTGCTTTTCAACGGTCATACCCGCCGCTTGGTACTGCGTTGTCAGCGCGGGATTGTCACCCTCGCGAATGTAAGCAATCGGCTTTTCTTTCAATGGAAACACCGCACGTACCTCTCGGTCGATCTCGAAACAGTCGTCCTTGAACAGGTGTAGGGCGCGGAGGCCGATCAGATCATCGATTACCTCCATGTAATTCGCCGCCGATATGTCCATATACTTCGGTGCTTTCGCGGCCCGTTTTCGTATAATCTTCGCCATAAGGTGGCTTGTATCCTTCACGCGCCAGCGAACCGAGTGCACCCCGTTGAAGCGTTGTATGAGACTGGCGTTCAAAATGGCGCTTGCTTCAAGTGCAGCCTGTTGCTCTTCATGGTCTTGCCCGATTAATAGCAAATCCTCCCATGAAATATCGCTCGACTGCCAGTCCTCTAAAGTGACCCGGTTCTGCGCCAAGAAAACGTCAAGATCAAATTGCAACATAAAATGCCCCTTGTCAATAATTGTCTTTATTTTATCGGATATACGGCTGTTGCCGGCCACTTTGCACACTTTTTTACACACATCGGCCGCAAACCCGCATGAACTCAGGGGCCGAGGATACCTATATTAGGAATCCCGAACATCGGCGCATGTTCGGCGCCGCGATCCACGCTGACTGCTAAGTATCCTGTGCTGCTCTATGACTCAGCACACGTGTCATTGACAATCTGGCAGCGTCGTGGCCGTGGTGAGCTTCGGCTCGTTCAGCAGCCTGGACTTGTAGGCCATCAACTCGGCATCCTCAATATCGAAGCGCTTGAGCCATTGCTCTGCAGTCCAGCCGTTCAGTCGCGGCTCGCCGTCTTTCGATGCGTAATGTAAGCTGACCTTCGGTGCGCGCAGTTCTTTGAGCAGCATGTTCGGTAGCACCAGCCGCGCGGGCTTGGGCTGGTCTGCCGGCGCAGCCTCCGGGGCTGGCCCTGCCTGGATTACAAGACCTGCGTCGTAGTTATAAAGCGCAAACCAGTCCAGGGGCAACTCCGAACGGATGACCGATAGTCCTCCTATTTTTTCGACTTGCTCATAGTTCATAGCGGTCAGCCAAGAGACTGTCTTGATGCCTTCATGGGCGTGCATCGCGCCTGCGACTGGATGTCCCACGTCCAGCCCATTGAGCTTATCCGCCAAGAATGCCTCGAAGGGCTGGTTGTCGCTCAAGCGCACGGAAGAAAGCACCAACCCAAGGCCGCCATAACCGTGGAGAGCCTTCAGGCGCTTGGCGAAGCTCACGAACATGGATTGGAACGCGGTCGGGTTCTCCTCAACATACAACAACGGTAGACTAAAGCGCAGCGCCGATGTGCCACGCACGATCATCTTTGCCTCCCAGCCGCGCATCCCAGAGACATCGAATATCCATTCGCCAGCATCATGCGGCTGCTCACCGCTGGTGTAGGTAAATGAAAGTAGATCGTTCTCTTTCATTCGCTTCACCATACTGCGCATAGTGGGTGCTTTGGTGTAAGCGAACTTGTCCGGCCCGTCTGGCGGTTCCTCACGCCACAACCACGTTAGGTGCGCCTTGGCCACGGCCTCATACTCGTCGAAGCAGGTACAGATGGCTTCGCGTACATCGGGGAGGTGTGCATCATTGAAAAAAAGTGTGCCTGTGATGGCTGGCACGCTGCCCACGTAGTCCTGCGGCCCTTGCTTGGTCAGCAGGCCGCCGGGGACGCGCATCTTTTCAGGATGTTCGCGCATCAACTCTAGAGGATTGAAAGGGAGTTCACTCATACCTGTCGTGCAGTGGTCTGCCGCTGTGAGAAATCAAGAGTCGCGTCGAAGCTCTTCGATGCGACCACTGGTGCTGGTGCCGCCAACGTGCCATCGGTACGCAAACGCTGGTGGTGGCTTGAAGCCACCAGAGCCGGCACCGTAGATGTACTTCACAACTATCGACATCTTCAAACGGGAGCGCGACCAACTGCGGCCTTGCCATCGCACTCAGGTAGTTATCAAGCTCAGTACTTCATGCTCCGCCTCCAGCGCGGATAGTGAGTATGCCAATTTCCACCTTGGTTTTATACTGCGCGAACGCCTTCGCTAGCGCCGGGTTAGGCGATGGCGGGGACTCGAATAAATTCATTAACATGGCTGCGTCTTCACGGGTGTAGCGCATCGTGTGTTCTCGTATACAGCCTCGCTCTTCCGTCGCATTCATGTTTTAGACCTTCCGGTTCTGGCTAGTGGGTCACGGAATCAGTTTGAACACCAGGCCTGTGACGAGGGCGGACTGGAGCATGGCGACCGATATCACCACACCCATCAGCCAGCGCGTGCTCTCCTTCGCGTTGCGTTCGATCTGCGCGCTCAGTTCAGCAGCCATCCTGTCGATCTTGGCATCCAGACGGTCAATCTTGGCATCCAGGTGGTCGATCTTGCTGTCCGGCTTCTCAACCGACGTCGTACTGGCGGCTACATGGGGCATCATTTCGATCATGATGATTGCATGGTTGGGGTGATGCGGCGGCGATTCGGCGCCGACACGCTCGCGAAACAACAGCCATTGTGCCATCCCCTTGTAGTTTCCCGCTAAAGCGGCATAACCCTTATATAACATTAATACAACTTCCATTTTTCCGTTGCACGCATGCTATCGTAATTTCCTGCAATCTCATCCTTACAGGATTGCACGGTCCGGTGCGGCGGGGCCCGCCGGTATTCTCTCGATAGTTTGATGGAGGTGTAGAAAATGGCTGTATCGTTTAAACCTGCTGTGATGTCCACCCTGCTGCTGGCCTTGGCCTTGAGCGCCGGCGCCGCGTCGGCAGACGCGCTCAATGAGAACTTCGATGGCGGCGTGCCGACCGGCTGGACCGTGGTCAACAACAGCGCCCCGCAAGGCTCGATCGGCTGGTTCCAAGGCAGTCCACTCGCGTTCGGCGCGCACCAGGGCGCGCCAGGCTCCTACATCGGCGCCGACTACAACAGCGGGGCCGACGTGGCCGCCATAAGCAGCTGGCTGATCCTGCCCACCTCGACCTATCACAACGGCGATACCCTGTCCTTCTTCACCCGCACCGCCGACCAGTCGATCTTCCCCGACCGCCTGGAAGTGCGCTTCAGCAATGGCGGCGGCGCCGACGTCGGCCACTCGGCCGACAGCGTTGGCTCGTTCAGCACGCTGCTGCTGTCGGTCAATCCCAACCAGGACAAGTCCGGCTATCCGGAAGCCTGGACCAAGTACAGCGTGACGCTCAACGGCCTGTCCGGCGCCACCAGCGGCGCGTTCGCCTTCCGCTACGCGGTCGACGACGGCGGCCCGTCCGGCACCCGCTCCAACTACATCGGCATCGACACCCTGTCGATCACCGCCGTGCCGGAACCAGGCACCTACCTGATGCTGGGCGCCGGCCTGGGCCTGATCGGCCTGGCGCGCAAGCGCAAGGCCAAGGCGGCTTAAGCGGCAGGCGCCGCGCATGCCGGCGGGCCGGGCCGCAGCGGCCTCCGCCCCGCCGGCCCGTTCCGCTAGAATGGCGGCATGCCTCCCGCCAAACTCCCCAAATTCCCCGGCCCGCTGACCGCGCGCGGCGCCGTGCTCGCCGTGCTGCTGTCCGACGCCGACCAGACCGGCGCGCCGCCGCTGCAGGGCCGCACCTCGCTGGCAGCCATCGTCAAGACGCTCAAACGCAAATACAACTGGCCGGTCGAGATCAGCAGCTTCCCGTCCAACACCGGCGACGGCCGCGCCAGCTGGGCCACCGTCTACAGCCTGCCGCCGGCCGTGATCGCCAAGGCGCTGGCCAGCGGCGGCCACGAGTGGCTGGAACGGCGCCATGCCGCCAAAAGCGCGCCGTAACATCTGCTTACTCTGGAAACACTTTCTGCGTCACCGGCTTTGTCCTCCGGCTCGTTATATGAGCAAGCGCCACCGTGGCGCAATACAGGAGAATAAAATGACGACCACCCCAACCACCCGTATCCACCCATTGATGGCCGTAGCGGCCGTATCGCTGACGCTGGTAAGCCTGGTCGGCGCCGCGTCGATCGCCGGCCTGCTGCCCAGCTCGCACGCCACGCCGGACACCACGCCAGTGGTCGCCAACGCCGCGCCGCAGGCCGGCCAGCAGGCGGCAAACCAGCCGATGCCGGAAACCCGCCCCGCCGTGGTCGAGCACCGCACCGTGGTCCATCATGTGACCCCGCAAGTGCGCCGCGTGAACAATGACGACTACGCCCAGGCGCCTGCCGCCCAGCCTCAGCCGCAGGCGCCCGCCCCGGCACCGGTGGCGCAGAACAGCCCGCTCGGCATGGGCATCGGCGCGGTGGTTGGTGGCTTGATCGGCAACCAGGTCGGCGGCGGCAAGGGCAAGACGGCGGCCACCATCGCCGGCGCGGTCGGCGGCGCCTACGTCGGCAACGAGATCGCCAAGAAGAACTAAGTCCGTCACGGCAAACCACGGCCCGGCCCCGCACAGGGGACCGGGCCGCGTTGTTTGGGCCGGATCAAGGCCGGAGCTTAGTTTCCCAGTGGAAAATATGACATAATGCTCGCTGCACTACCGCCACGCATTCCGAACGTCATGACCACTCCTGCCGACCATCAAGAAGACCTGCAGCAATTCTGGAACCAGCGCGTCAAGGCCAGCCGGTGGCTGATCGTCAAGACGCTGACGCTGGGCCTGCTCGCGGCCGTCTGCGGCGTGCTGGGCCAGGGCTGGCTGGAGGACGCCAGTCCGCTGTTCCCCATCATCAGCCAGAACTACGGCCTGTGGCAGGCCGGCTATCTGCTGGCGCTGCTGGTGGTGTTCCTGATCTGGTCGGCCGCCATGCTGCAAAAGTTCAGCCTGCTGCGCAACAGCAAGCAGGGGCGCGACATGCAGCGCCGCATCGACGAACAGAACGAACGCATCGCCCAGAAAAAACTGGAGGCGAAGCAGCGCCGCGAGCAGGAACGCCTGGAGCGCGAGACCGCGCCCTCGTTCTTCAAGAACTCCGCCCGCAGCGGCAAGTTCGACTACTGAACTATTCGTAGCGCAGGCAGTCCACCGGCAGCAGCTTCGACGCCCGCCGCGCCGGGTAGAAGCCGAAGAACACCCCCACCAGGCTGGAGAAGCCGCACGCCACCACCACCGCCTGCAGCGTGATGAACACGTCGAACTTGCCGGTGGACGTGATGGCCGCCGCCGCGCCGGTCGCCAGCAGGATGCCGAACACGCCGCCCACCAGGCAGATCACCACCGCCTCGGTCAGGAACTGCAGCAGCACGTCGCGCGGCTTGGCGCCGATCGCCATGCGGATGCCGATCTCGCGCGTGCGCTCGGTCACCGACACCAGCATGATGTTCATGATGCCGATGCCGCCCACCACCAGCGAGATCGCACCGATCAAGCCCAGCAGCGCGGCCAGGCCGGCGCTGATCTTCTGCGCGGTCTCGGCGAACGAGGCCAGGTTGTCGATGCGGAAGTCGTCCGGCTGCTCGAACTTGATGTGGTGGCGGTCGCGCAAGGTTTCGTTGATGTCCTGGATGGCGTCCTGCAGGTTGCCGCCGGACTTGCCCTGCGCCACCACGTAATGCACGTTGCCGGGGAACGGCAGCCGCACCAGGTTGGCCGCCGACGCCGTGATCGGCACCAGCACGTAGTCGGCCAGGTCGCCGCCGTCCACCTGCTTGCCCTCGCCGTACAGCACGCCCACCACCTGGAACGAGACGTTCTCGATGCGGATGTACTTGCCCAGCGGGTCGATCTTGTAGAAGAACTGGTCGGCGATCTTCTTGCCGATCACCACCATGCGCGAGGCGGCGCGCACATCGGCGTCGCTGAAGGCGCTGCCCTTGTCGATCTTCCAGCCGCGGATCTTGAACATGGCCGGCGTCACGCCGTGCACCGTCTTCGAGGCGTTCTCGTTGCCGACCGCCAGGTTGAAACCGCCCTGCAGCACGCCGGCCGCGCCGGCCAGCGACGGCAGCGCGTTCAGTGCGGCGGCGTCGGCCATGGTCAGGGCCGGGGCCGCGCCGGTGCGCATGCGCTGCTGCTGCGCGCGGTCGCCGCCGGGCGAGACGAACAGCATGTTGGTGCCCAGCTGCTCCAGCTCCTTGGCGATGAAGCGCTTCATGCTGTCGCCCACCGCCAGCAGCAGCACCACCGAGGTGATGCCGATGATGATACCCAGCATGGTCAACAGCGTGCGCAGGCGGTTCGCCATCATCGAGCGGAACGCCTCGACTACGATCTGTAAAGGATTCATATGATTTATACCGTTATCGGTTCGTGGCTCTGCGCCAGCTGGCGCAGGCCCTCGGCGGCCGGGCCGTCGTACAGCACGTGGCCGTCCTTGAGCCGCATCAGCCGCTTGCTGTAGGCCGCGATGTCGGGCTCGTGCGTGACCAGCAGGATGGTGATGCCGCGCTCCTCGTTGAGCTGCTGGAAGGAGCGCATGATCTCGATGCTGGTCTGCGTGTCGAGGTTGCCGGTCGGCTCGTCGGCCAGGATCAGCGGCGGATCGCCCACCAGCGCGCGGGCGATCGCCACCCGCTGCTGCTGGCCGCCGGACAGCTGGTTCGGCGTGCGCTTGGCGTAGTCCTTCAGGCCGACCCGCTCCAGTTCCACCAGCGCCTTGGCGTGCGCCTTCGAGCGCGACACGCCGGCATAGATCAGCGGCAGCGCCACGTTCTCGGCCACGCTCATGCGCTTGATCAGGTTAAAGCTCTGGAACACGAAACCGATGGTGCGGTTGCGGATGGTCGCCAGCTCGGCGCGCGACAGCGTCAGCGTATCGACGCCGTTGAGGTGGTAGCTGCCGCCGGTGGCCTGGTCCAGGCAGCCGAAGATATTCATCAGCGTCGACTTGCCCGAGCCGGACTGCCCCATCACCGCCAGGAAGTCGCCGCGCGGCACGGCCAGGTCGATGCCGAACAGTACCTGGGTCTCGACGTTGCCGGAGAAGTAGCTCTTGGTGACCTGGCGGATATCGATCAGCGGTTGCGGCGCCGTCACAGCTCACCCTGCTTTTCGTTGATGGCGCGCGTGATCACCTTGTCGCCTTTTTTCAGGTCGCCGCCCACCACCTCGGTGTAGCGGAAGTTCGACAGGCCGATCTTGATGTCCCTGGCCACCGGGTTGTTCTTGTCGTCCATGGTGTAGATCTTGAACGAGCGCGCCAGCTCGCTCTTGCTGCGGAAGGCGGCATCGTCCTCCTGCGGCGCCTCGACCACGGCCACGGCGCTGGCCGACGCGCTCGCGGACGCGCTGCCGGCCTTGGCGGCCAGCGCCTTGTCCCGCTTGGCCTGCTTCTCGACTTCCTCGTCGCTCAGGCGGAAGCGCAGCGCGGCGGTCGGGATGCGCAGCACCTGCTGGCGATTGCCGACCAGCAGGCGCACCTGCGCCGTCATGCCCGGCTTGAGCAGCTCTTCCTTGTTGTCCACGTCCAGCACCACGTTGTAGGTCACCACGTTCTGCACCACGTTGGCCGCCAGCCGGAACTGGCGCATGCGCGCGTCGAATTCCTTGTCGGGATAGGCATCCACCACGAAGCGGGCCGCCTGCCCCTCCTTCAGCGCGCCGACGTCGGCCTCGGAGACGCTGGTGTCGATCTGCATCTTGGTCAGGTCGCGGGCGATCTGGAACAGCGTCGGCGTGGTGAACGAGGCCGCCACGGTCTGGCCCAGGTCCACCGTGCGCTTGATGATGACGCCGTCGATCGGCGAGCGGATCACGCTGTTGTCCAGGTCGGCCTGGGCGCGCGCCAGCTGCGCCTGCGCCAGCTGGATGTTGGCCTGCGCCACGTCGACCTCGCGCTTGGACTGGTCCAGCGCCAGCGGCGAGATGAAGCTCTGCGTCACCAGCGTCTGGTTGCGCTGGTGGGTGGCCTGCGCCAGCCGCAGGTTGGCCCGCGCCGACGCCAGCTGCGCCTCGCCCTGGCGGATCTGCGCGTTGAAGATGGTCGGATCGAGCTTGAGCAGCACCTGGCCCTTCTGCACGTGGTCGTTGAAGTCCGCCTTCAGCTCGCTCACCGTGCCCGACACCTGCGAGCCGATGTTGATCAGCGCCACCGGGTTGATGGTGCCGGTGGCGGTCACCGTCTGCGTGATGTTGCCGGTGTCGGCGGCGGCCACGCGGAAGCGCGGCGGCTCGACCACCGGGGTCTTGCTCTTGGAGTACCAGGCGGCGCTGGCGCCGCAGATCACCAGCAGGCCCACGGCCAGCGCTATCTTCTTCTTGGTCAGGAAAGCCATCGTCTCTACACATCCCATAGTGAGATCCGTCGATATGCGGATCAGCCCGCCAAGTATATGGCGTTTTGCAAGGAATGCAACTAGGCAAGGTTGGACCCGCTCTCTCCAAGGTAGGGGGTTGCGGCAACCAGATGGGGGTATGTGCAAAGTTGCAGGCCCATCCTGCACGTATGGGCGTTTCCAAGCCGGCCGGACCTGCCTACCATGAAGCGCATCACCACTCAAAAAGGAAACACATCATGTCCAGCAAAATCCTCGATACCTCCCGCCGTTCCGCCATGACCGGCGCCGCGGTCGCAGCCGCCGCAGCGGTCGCCCTGCCGCTGGCCGCCGTCAGCGGCGACAGCCAGGCCGCCGCCAAGGTGCAGAAATCGGTCAGCACCATCACCACCCGCGACGGCGTCGAGATCTACTACAAGGACTGGGGTCCGCGCACCGGCCAGCCGGTGATCCTGAGCCACGGCTGGCCGCTGAACGCCGACAGCTGGGAATCGGCAGCCTTCCACCTGGCCAACAACGGCTTCCGCGTGATCACCCATGACCGCCGCGGCCATGGCCGTTCCAGCCAGCCGTGGGACGGCAACGACATGGACCACTACGCCGACGACCTGTCCCAGCTGATCGAGGCGCTGGACCTGAAGAACATCATCCTGGCCGGCTTCTCGACCGGCGGCGGCGAGGTGGCGCGCTACGTCGGCCGCCACGGCACCAAGCGCATCGCCAAGCTGGGCCTGATCTCGGCCGTGCCGCCGCTGATGCTCAAGACCGACACCAACCCGGGCGGCCTGCCGATGGAAGTGTTCGACGGCATCCGCGCCGCCTCGGTCGCCAACCGCGCGCAGTTGTACCTGGACCTGGCCTCCGGCCCGTTCTACAACTACAACCGTCCGGGCGCCAAGCCGTCGCAGGGCATCATCAACGCCTGGTACGCGCAGGGCATGCAGGCCGGCCACAAGAACACCTACGACTCGATCAAGGCGTTCTCGGAAACCGACTTCCGCGAAGACCTGAAAAAGTTCGACAAGCCGACCCTGATCATCCACGGCGAGGACGACCAGATCGTGCCGATCAACGCCGCCGGCCGCGCCTCGGCCGCCATCGTCAAGCACGCCAAGCTGATCACCTACCCCGGCGCGCCGCACGGCCTGACCGACACCCACAAGGACAAGTTCAACGCCGACTTCCTGGCGTTCGCCCAGTCCTGATCTGGTGGCGCGGGTGGCGGTGCGGGCTCAGGCCAGCCGCGACGCCCGTCCGGCCAGCTGCGCCATCACCCGCACCACATGGTCGATCTGCGCGCCGGTATGGCCGGCGTTCATCACGAAGCGCAGCCGCGCCTGCCCCACCGGCGCCGCCGGGAACTGCACCGACTCGACCTGGATGCCTTCCTTGCGCAGCGCGATCGCGTGGCGCTGGCAAGCCTCGGCCTCGCCGACCAGCACCGGCAGGATCGGCGTCTGCGTCGACACGAAGGTATAACCCAGCGGCGCCATCCGTTCGATGAAGTAGCGCTGGTTGTCCCACAGGCGCTTGCGCCGCTGCGGTTCCTCTTCCAGCACATCAAGCGCCGCCAGCAGCGCGGCCGCCTGGCTGGGCGGCGGCGGGCGGCTGTAGCCATACGCCGCGCTGGTGAGCCGGATCACGTCCGCCATGTCGCGCTCGACCGCGACGAAGCCGCCGCTGGCGCCCAACGCCTTGCCCAGCGACCCCATCTGCATCAGGCACGGGCTGTGGCAGCCGAAGTGCTCGGCCGTGCCGCCGCCGTGCGCGCCCAGCACGCCGGTGGCGTGGGCGTCATCAATGTACAGCAGCGCGCCGTGGCGCTCGGCCAGCGCCACCAGCGCCGGCAGCGGCGCGATCGTGCCCTCCATGCCGAACACGCCATCGCTGACGATGACCGGCGTGGCCCCCTCCTCCGCCCCCGCCGTCAGCAGCGATTCCAGATGGTCCATGTCACCATGGCGGTAGTTGTAGCGCAGCGCGCCCGACAGCTGGATGCCCTCGCGGATGCTGACGTGGTTGCACTCGTCCGAATAGTAGGCGTACTTGTGGCGCTTGCGGGCGCGGTAGCCGTGCAGGCGCGCCAGCGTGGCGGCCTTGACGATGGACGACAGCACGCCCAGGTTGGCCATGTAGCCGGAGGCGAACAGCACCGCGTCGCCCGTGCGCTGCAGTGCCGCCAGGCGGCCCTCCAGCGCGCGGTAGAGCGCCAGGTCGCCGCCGTGCAGGCGCGATTCGCAGTTGCCCGCGCCGTGGCGCTCAAGGCCGTCCCTGGCCGCCGCCGTCACGCGCGGATGGCTGGCCAGCCCCAGGTAGTTGTTGCTGCTGAACGACACCACCGGCTCGCCGCCGGCGATGAACACCGGGTCCGGCAGGGTGCCGGGCAGCTGGCGGTCGGGATGGACCGGATGCTGCTTGAGCCAGTCGGCGATGTCGTGCAAGTCGTGCATGGTGAAGAGGGCTTCCGTGAGTAACCGTCCATGCTAGCGTGGACCGGCTTGCGGCACGCTTGCGGCCACATTACCGATCGGATAGCCAGTGGACTGTAACAGTTAAAACGGGAGCGAAGGACGCCAGCCTGCGGTGCAGGGCAAGGCGCAAAGCGCAGCGATAGCGGGCTATCGCGAGCATTTGCAACGCCGCCATGCGCTGCGGGCTGGCGGCAGGCGCTACCGTTTTAATTGTTACAGTTCACTGGTTGGAAGGCGCCAGCGGCAGCAGGATGCGCGCCACCAGGCCCGGCGCGCCGTCCTCCAGCACCAGCTCGCCGCCGTGGGCCAGCGCGGTGGCGCTGACGATGGCCAGCCCCAGGCCGTTGCCCGGCAGGTGGCGGCTGTCGTCGAGCCGGTA
>NZ_WWCX01000091.1:0-26331 GCF_009857655.1 Duganella vulcania | reverse complement strand
CCGCCGCCAACGCGCTGGCGCTGGCCAACGCCCGCAAGGCGGTCGGCGCGGCGGCGGGCATCGCGGTGCACGTGGCGGGGCTGGACTGGCAAGCCATCGCCGATGAGCTCAACGCGCACGGCTACGCCATCGTCCCCGGCATGCTGACCGCCGACGAATGCGTCGCCATGGCCGCGCAGTACCGGCAGGCGTCGCTGTTCCGCAGCCGGGTGGTGATGTCGCAGCACGGCTTCGGCAGCGGCGAGTACCAGTACTTCCGCTACCCGCTGCCGTCGATGATCTCGGCGTTGCGACAATCGCTGTATGGCCCGCTGGCCGGCATCGCCAACCGCTGGCACGAGTTGATGGACATGGAAGCGCGCTTCCCGCCCGACCATGCCGACTTCCTGGCGCGCTGCCACGCCGCCGGCCAGCAGCGTCCGACGCCGCTGATGCTGCAATACGGCCCCGGCGACTACAACTGCCTGCACCAGGACCTGTACGGCGAACACGTGTTCCCGCTGCAGGCCGCGATTTTGCTAAGCCAGCCGGGCAAGGATTTCGAAGGTGGGGAATTCGTGCTGACCGAGCAGCGCCCGCGCATGCAGTCGCGGGTGGAGGTGGTGCCGCTCAAGCGCGGCGACATGGTGATCTTCCCGGTCAACCACCGGCCGGCGCAGGGCGCGCGCGGCGTCTACCGGGTGGCGATGCGGCATGGCGTGAGCCGGCTGCGCTCAGGCTCGCGCCACACGCTCGGATTGATTTTTCACGACGCCACCTGAACGCTCTTCTGCGTTTGATACAGGCGGGCGTAGATGCCGTGCTGCGCCAACAGCGTCTCATGGCTGCCGATTTCCGCGATGCGGCCGCCGTCCAGCACCACGATGCGGTCGGCGTTCTCGATGGTCGACAGGCGGTGCGCGATGACCACCGTGGTGCGGCCGCGCATCAGCACTTCCAATGCCGCCTGCACCAGCCGTTCGGATTCCGTATCGAGCGCGCTGGTGGCCTCGTCCAGGATCAGGATCGGCGCGTTCTTGTACAGCGCGCGCGCGATCGCCAGGCGCTGGCGCTGGCCGCCCGACAGGCGCAAGCCATTCTCGCCGACCGAAGTCTGGTAGCCGTCCGGCTGCCGCTCGATGAACTCGTGCGCATGGGCCGCGCGCGCCGCCGCCTCGATGCGCTCCATCGACGGCTCGGGATCGCCGTAGGCGATGTTGGCGGCCAGCGTATCGTTGAACAGCACCACATCCTGGCTGACCAGCGCGATCTGCCTGCGCAGCGAGGCCATGGTGTAGTCGCGCAGGTCGACGCCATCGAGCTTGATGCTGCCGGCGCCAACCTCGTAGAAGCGCGGCAGCAGGCCGGCCAGCGTGGTCTTGCCGCTGCCCGAGCTGCCCACCAGGGCCACCGTCTCGCCGGCGGCGATGTCGAGCGACACGTGGTCCAGCGCCGGCTTGGCGTCCGGGTCGGCGCTGTAGCGGAAGCTCACGTCCTCCAGCGCCAGGCGGCCGACCGCGCGGTCCACCGTGCGGGTGCCGGTGTCGGCCTCGGATTCGGTGTCGATCAGGCCGAACACCGATTCGGCGGCGGCCAGGCCGCGCTGCAATGGCTCGTTAATCTTGGTCAGGTTCTTGATCGGCGATTGCATCGCCATCAGCGACGACATGAAGGCCACGAACGCGCCCGGCGTCAGCGCGCCGGCGTGCGCGCGCAGCAGCGCGAAGTAGATCACCGACGACAGCGTGATCCCGATCAGCAGCATGATGATGCCGGAGTTGAGCGCCGACGTCGCCGCGTGCTTGACGGCCAGCTGGCGGTTGACCTTGACCACGCCGTCGAAGCGGGCCTGCTCGTACTTCTGGCCGCCGAAGATCTTCACCACGCGCTGGCCGCTGATGCTCTCGTCGAGCACATTGGTCAGGTCGCCCATGGCGGCCTGCGCGCTCTTGCTCAGGTGGCGCATGCGGCGCCCGGCGAAGGTGACGATGACGGCCACCAGCGGCAGCAGGCCAAGGCAGAACAGGGCCAGTTGCCAGTCGACGATGAACAACGTGGCCAGATAGCCAACGGCGGCGACCGAATCGCGCACCGCGACGTTCAACACGGTCAGCACGGCCTGCGCCACCTGGGCGGCGTCGAAGGCCACGCGCGAGAGCGTGGTGCCGGTGGACGATTGATCGAAATACCCGTTCGGCAGGCGCATGACGCGCGCGAACATCAGCTCGCGCAGGTTGGCCTGCACCCGGCTGCTGAGCCACGCGGCGCCGTATTCGGCCACGAAGCTGGAACACATGCGCATCACGGCCAGGCCCAGGATCACCGCCGGAATCGACCACAGCGCCGCGTTGGCCGGATCGTTGGGCAGCAGGCGGCCCAGCCATTGCTGCACCTCGGCCAGCAGCCCGCCGGCCGGGCGCGCGCCCAGGCTGTGCGTGGGGGCCAGCGCGTCAACCACGTTTTGCAATTGGCGGATCAACAACACATCGGCGGCGGCGGCCATGCCGACCGCGAACAGGGTGAGGGCGCCGAGCCACATGTAGGGACGGAACTGCTGGAGCAGGCGCAGGTAGAGTAATCGGCTGGACACGTGATGTGGTAATCGGGCTACAAAGACTGCATTGTAACCGGCTTGCCCCGCCCGGCATGCAAGGCCGCGCGTTGCGCAATCGAAACACCACAAGGGAAGGAAAACATTTACCTGGCCAGAAATTACTTTGGCGCAAAAGCGCGTGGACTAGAATTAATTTGCACAGCGATAGTTTCCTTCTGTACTTAGCCAGAGAGGTGATATGGATCTGCAATTGCTCTTTCCGCGACGGCGCCTGGCGTTGTTGCTCGCTGCGGCGGCGCTGGGCGGCGCGACGCTGACGGCGCGGGCCGAACTGGCCATCATCGTCAATCCACAAAACCCGGCCACCCGCATGTTCCCCTCGCAGGCCGCGCAGTTCTTCCTCGGCGGCTCGGTGCAGTTCATTCCGGTCGAGCAGGCCGAAGGCTCGCCGCTGCGCGCCGAGTTCTGCAAGAAGGTGCTGGAGAAGTCGCCGGCCCAGGTCGAGGCCATCTGGTCCAAGATCGTCTTCACCGGCAAGGGCAAGCCGCCCAAGGAATACAAGAGCAGTGCCGAGGTCAAGAAAGCGGTGGCGGACAACGTCAGCGCCATCGGCTACATCGAAAAATCGGCGGTGGACGACACCGTCAAGGTCGTGGCGATCGTCCCTTGACCCGCGTGTCCCCCTTACTGGAGTCTGCTCGATGAAAAAAACACTGATAGCGATGGCACTGGCCGCGCTGGCCGGCCTGGCCGGCGCCACCGACCTGACCGACGACGGCACGCTCAAGCTGACCGGCTTCTACAACCTGACCGGCGCGCGCGTGCTGAGCGGCAAGGCGCAAGGCAGCGGCGCGCCGTGGGATTACATGCAGTGGAAATGCCCCTGCACGGTGCAGAACTGGGAATACGCGGCGGTCTACGAACGCAGCGAGGGCTGGCAGGTCAACCAGGAGTCGCTGGTCGGCTTCCAGCTGAAGAAGGAGTTCTCGCCCACGCTGTCGGCCACGGCCCAGGTGGTGGTGCGCGCGCACAATCCCGGCCACGGCCTGACGCCGACGCTGGACTGGGCCTACCTGACCTGGCAGCCGGCCGCCGATTCGGCCTGGACCTTCCAGGCCGGCCAGTTCCGCATTCCGCTGTACTACTACAGCGACTACCTGTACATCGGCTACGCCTACCCGTGGGTGCGGCCGGCGCCGGACGTCTATGGCTGGCCGATCTACGCCTACCAGGGCGCCAACGCCAGCTACCGCACGCAACTGGGCCAGTCCGACTGGGCCGCCACCTTCCACATGTGGGCCGGCGGCTACACCCAGCACAACGACACCTACGACACCAAAATTTACTATGCCACGCCGACCCACGAATCGTGGAAGAGCATGGTGGGCGGCTATGTGTCGGCCAACAACGGCATCTTCGACGTGCGCGCCATGCTGATGCACTACAAGGACACCACCTGGCAGGACACGCCGGCGGGCCGGGTCTCCTTCGTCGACGGCCAGAGCACGCGCATCGCCGGGCTGTCGGCCAACGTCGACTACAAGAACTGGCTGGTCAAGTCCGAGCTGGACCGCTACGAGCAGGTCGACGCCGGCAAGGGGCTCAACAACGTCTACAAGTACGCGCTGGTCGGCGTCGGCTACCAGTACGAGGCGTGGACGCCGATGTACACCTTCTCGCGCTACACCACCGTCAACGAGCCGATCGAGGCGCGCAACACGCAGTACCTGTCGCTGCGCTGGGACTTCCGCAAGAACACCGCGCTGAAGGTGCAGTACGACGTCAGCAAGGACAAGTCGCACTACAGCTACCCGTTCTTCGGCGATTCGCGCCTGTTGTCGGTCTCGCTGCAGGGCGTGTTCTAGACGTTGTATTTGGCGGGTTGTGCGCTACACTCTGTTCTTGCTTCCGAATGGAGAGTATCGATGCGCACAAACCTGTTTTCGCCCGTCCCGCTGGCCGCCGCCGTCAGCCTGGCCCTGTCCGCCGTCCTGCCGCTGGCGCGGGCCGACACCATCATCGACCACGCCAACGGCTATACGCTGAACGCGGCCGGCACCCTGCAGCGATTCACCTCGCTCGCCTTCGATGACCTGGGCCGCATTGTCGCGGTGGGCGGCGAGCGCGAAACGGCGCTGCGGCTGCCCAAGGCGGAGCATATCGACGCGCAGGGCAAGACCCTGCTGCCAGGCCTGATCGACGCCCACGGCCACGTGTTCGAGCTGGGCGAGATCGCCTCCGGCGTGGAGCTGTTCAGCGCCACCTCGCTGTCTGGCGCGGTGAAGACGGTGGCGGAGTTCGGCCGCACGCATCCCAAGCGCGCCTGGCTGGTGGGCTTCGGCTGGAACCAGGAAGTGTGGAAGCTGGGCCGCTTCCCGACCGCCGCCGAGCTCGATGCGGTGGTGGGCGACCGTCCGGTGCTGCTGCACCGGGTCGACGGCCACGCCATCTGGGTCAACACCAAGGCGCTGGAAATGGCCGGCATCACCAAGGAGACGCCGGACCCGAAAGGCGGCCGCATCGAGCGCGACGCCTCCGGCAAGCCTAGCGGCGTGCTGGTGGACGCCGCCATGGAGCTGGTCGACAAGGTGGTGCCGCTGCCGACGCCGGTGGAGGCGCGCGCCAGGCTCGATGGCGCACTGGCGGCGCTGGCCAAGGTCGGCCTGACCAGCGTGCACGACGCCGGTATCCGCGTGGTGCAGGACGACCTGTATCGCGACTATGCGGACCACGGCAAGCTCACCACCCGCGTGTACGCGATGATCGGCGACACCACGGCCGATTTCGACGAGCTCTCCAGGGAAGGGCCGCTCAAATCCTACGGCAACGACGTGTACGCGCTGGCGGCGGTCAAGCTGTACGCGGACGGCGCGCTGGGCAGCCGGGGGGCGGCCCTGCTGGCGCCGTACAGCGACATGCCGTCGACCAGCGGCCTGCTGTTCTATCCGAACGCGGAAATGCTGGCCAAGATGAACAAGGCCATGAAGGCCGGCTATCAGGTCAATATCCACGCCATCGGCGACGCCGGCAACCGCCAGATCCTCGACGCCTACGCGCAGCTGATCCCGAAATACAACAACGTCGAACTGCGCCACCGCATCGAGCACGCGCAGGTGGTGGCGCTGGAGGACATCCCGCGCTTCAAGGCGCTGGGCATCATCCCGTCGATGCAGCCGACGCATGCGACCTCGGACCAGAACATGGCCGAGCAGCGCGTGGGACATGAGCGCATCAAGGGCGCGTATGCGTGGCGCACTTTCCTCGACCAGGGTTCGCGGATCGCGTGCGGCTCGGACTTCCCGGTGGAGTCGCCGAATCCGTTCGAAGGCTTGCACGCGGCGGTGACGCGGCAGAACAATGCCGGCGTGCCGGCGGGCGGCTGGTACAAGAACCAGGCGATGACGCTGACCGAAGCGTTCCGCTGCTTCACCTTGGACGCGGCCTACGCGGCGCACCAGGAAAACGTGATCGGCACGCTGGAGCCGGGCAAGTGGGCCGACTTCATCCTGATCGACCGCGACCTGTTCAAGGTGCCGGCCGAGCAGATCGGCAAGACGCAGGTGCTGCAGACCTGGATGGGCGGCAAGCGGGTGTATAAGAGGGAGAAGCGGCAGGATTAATCGTCGGCGTGCTGCTTCAGCCATTGCTGGCCCTCCGGGGTTAGCCGGTAGCGCTGGCTCCTACTGCGCGGTGCGTCGGGCTGGGTCATCTCCACCAGTCCCGCTGCGATTGCTGGTAGCAGGTATGTCTTGCGGAAGTGTTTGCTGTCCTTCAGTCCCAGCGCCTCTTGAAGTTGCTGGCGCGCCGATTCCGCCACCAGCAGGTTGAGGATGCTTCGAACTTCAGGGGTAACTTGGGGGGTAACATGGGGGGTAACATGGGGGGTAACTTCCGGGGTGGACTTCTCAACGGGCCATTGCGCCAGCGGGTGAACCGGTAGCCGGACCAAGCACCCGCTGCGATCATCATCGGTATCAAACTGCGGCGGTGGAGAGCCGTTCGCTGCCATGGCCTTCAAAATCTTCGGCACGCCGGTGGAGCGGCCCTCGGTCAGGCCAAGTTCCTTCAGGAATTCTCCGATGCGTCTATTCCGGTAGCGGTGGCATGCAGCATGTCCGGTGACCCAATCTGCCAATTTTATCGACCGGTCCGGACCTGGATAGCTGAGCACCAGTATTTCATTGCGCATGATGCGTACCTCGATCGGCTCCCGCTCCTGATACGAGCGATGGTAGACCGCGTTGACCACCGCTTCTTCGATGGCCGCGTAGGGGAAATTCCATACACGGGTCGCCTCCGCCCGATCGGGGTGCTTGAGTACCGTCTGGTGCAGATAGTTGCGCTCGATGTAGCTTAAGGCATCGCGAGTAATGCGCGCCAAAGGGCCTTTGAATATCTTTTCATCGAAGTGATCGTCGCCTGGGCCACCCTGGAACCAGACCACGTCGATTTGCGTGTACGGGAAAAACTTGTCTGGCGACTCGCTGAAGAACATCAAGCCGACATTCTTGGGGCAAGGACATTCGCTGGGACCGTCCACCACGTTCATCTGGCGGCCAAGGTCTTCGATGGAAAGCTCGTTCGCATAGTCCGCCAGCGCGCTGCCTACCTCTTGAAGATAGGCCAGCATCAAAGGCTTGGAGAGATCGCTCACCTGCGCCTGCCGTGCCATTCGGTCGTCGAACGGCACGTTGGCGGTCAGGCTCAACAGCTCCTGCTCGCAATCGCCCCGCGCCTCGACGGTGCTGCTGTAACGGCGGATGTAGTAGTGCCACGTCTTATGCCTGGACGACACCGAGGACGGCGCCTTGTACGGACGGTGCATGCCGCCCGGCGCATGCAATACGATCAGCTTGCGCTCGTCGACCTCGCAAATCGTCAGGCTAGGGAAGTAGGGCGGCCGTATCTGCTGGCATGCAGCCAGCAATTCCCGCTGGATTTTGTCGATCTGACTCTCGGCCAGCCCCGCAGGCGGCGCGACCGGCCGGCCGCTGGCGTCGCAATCCTGGCCGATGATGACGTAGCCGCCCCCGAGGTTTTCAAAGTCGTTGGCGAAGGCGCAGAGGGTGCGGATAATCGCGTCGGGATTCCACGCTGCCTTGTATTCAATGCGCTCGCTTTCCACCGTGCGGTGGCGCAACAGATTCTGCAGGTTGATCGGCAGGGCAACCATATTGAGGCTCCGTGTGAGCGTGCGCCGGCGAATGCTGGCAAGATATCAAGCAAGGACTGCAAAGACTGATGACATATTTGACAAGCTCAGGAACAATTCGTTCCCTCCGATCCGCTTAAAAATTGATTGACTTGGTTGTATATACAACTTATCCTTTGAGGATTCGCTGGCTGTGCGCGTGTTGTTGCGCGCGTGGCCGGTCCCACTCACTCAGGAGCAGGAGCCACCATGACGACCCATTTAGACAGCGATCCACGTTTCGACGCCAGCCGCGAAATCCGCGCACCACGCGGACCGGAGCGCACCTGTAAAAATTGGGGCGCCGAGGCGGCCTACCGCATGATCCAGAATAATCTGGACAAGGAAGTGGCGGAGAATCCCAAGCACCTGGTGGTCTACGGCGGCATCGGCCGCGCAGCCCGCAACTGGGAGTGCTACGACCAGATCCTGGCTTCGCTGCGCGAGCTGGAAGACAATCAAACCCTGTTGATCCAGTCCGGCAAACCGGTCGGCGTGTTCGAAACCCACGCGGACGCGCCGCGCGTGCTGATCGCGAATTCCAACCTGGTGCCGAAGTGGGCCAACTGGGAACACTTCAATGAACTGGACCGCAAAGGCCTGTTCATGTACGGCCAGATGACGGCCGGCTCGTGGATCTACATCGGCACGCAGGGCATCGTGCAGGGCACCTTCGAGACCTTCGCCGAGGCGGGCCGCCAGCATTTCGGCGGCGACCTCAAAGGCCGCTGGGTGCTGACCGCTGGCCTGGGCGGCATGGGCGGCGCACAGCCGCTGGCCGCGACCATGGCCGGCGCGGTGTCGCTGACCATCGAGTGCCAGCAGAGCAGCATCGACTTCCGCCTGCGCACCCGCTACCTGGACAAGCAGGCCGCCAGCATCGACGAGGCGCTGGAGATGATCAAGCTGCACAAGGCCAATGGCGACGCCATCTCCATCGGCCTGCTGGGCAACGCGGCCGACGTGCTGCCGGAACTGGTGCGCCGCGCGAAGGCCGGCGGCATCGTGCCGGACATCGTCACCGACCAGACCTCGGCCCATGACCTGATCAACGGCTACCTGCCGCAAGGCTGGAGCGTGGACCAGTGGAAGGCAGCGCAGCACGACGCCGCGCGCCACGAGGAACTGAAAGCCGCCGCCACCGCCTCCTGCGCGGTGCACGTGCAGGCGATGCTGGACTTCCAGGCGCTGGGCGCCAAGGTGGTCGACTACGGCAACAACATCCGCCAGGTGGCGTTCGACCATGGCGTCAGGAACGCCTTCGATTTCCCCGGCTTCGTGCCGGCGTATATCCGTCCGCAGTTCTGCGAAGGCCGCGGTCCGTTCCGCTGGGTGGCGCTGTCCGGCGATCCGGAGGACATCTACAAGACCGACGCCAAGATCAAGGAGCTGTTCCCGCACCACGCGCAGGTGCACCGCTGGCTGGACATGGCGCGCGAACGCATCGCCTTCCAGGGCCTGCCGGCGCGTATCTGCTGGCTGGGACTGGGCGAGCGCCACATCGCCGGCCTGGCATTCAACGAAATGGTGCGCAACGGCGAGCTGAAAGCGCCGGTCGTCATCGGCCGCGACCACCTGGACACCGGCTCCGTCGCCAGCCCCAACCGCGAGACCGAAAGCATGAAGGACGGCACCGACGCCGTCTCCGATTGGCCGCTGCTGAACGCATTGCTCAACACCGCCGGCGGCGCGACCTGGGTGTCGCTGCACCACGGCGGCGGCGTGGGCATGGGCTATTCGCAGCACTCCGGCGTGGTGATCGTGGCCGACGGCACCGACGCCGCCGCCAAGCGCCTGGCGCGCGTGCTGGTCAACGACAGCGGTTCGGGCGTGATGCGTCACGCCGATGCTGGGTACGAGACGGCCATCGCCTGCGCCAAGCGCAACGGCCTCAATCTGCCAATGATCAAATAATCCGAGAGTACCTATGAAACCAAATGCACTGACCCTGAAACCGGGCGCGATGACCCTGACCGAACTGCGCGCCGTATGGACCGCGGCCGGCCCGCTGTCGCTGGCCGCCGAAGCCTACCCTGTCATCGAAGCATCCGCCGCCGCCGTGCGCGCCATCGTCGCCAAGGGTGACGCGGCCTACGGCATCAACACCGGCTTCGGCCTGCTGGCCAAGACCCGCATCCCGGACGACAAGCTGGAACAGCTGCAGCGCAACCTGATCCTGTCGCACTCGGTGGGCACCGGCGAACTGCTGTCCGACGCGGTCTGCCGCCTGATCCTGCTGATGAAGATCGGCAGCCTGGCGCGCGGCTATTCGGGCGTGCGTCCGCTGATCATCGACACGCTGATCGCGCTGTACAACGCCGGCATCATGCCGGCCATTCCGGCCAAGGGTTCGGTCGGCGCCTCGGGCGACCTGGCGCCGCTGTCGCACATGACGCTGGCGATGCTGGGCGTGGGCGAAGTGCGCGTCAACGGTGAGCTGATGCAGGCCGCCGACGCGCTCAAGGCCGCCAACATCGCACCGGTGGTGCTGGCCGCGAAAGAGGGCCTGGCGCTGATCAACGGCACCCAGGTCTCGACCGCGCTGGCGCTGCATGGCCTGTTCATGGCCGAGCGCCTGCTGGAAGCGGGCATGGTATCGGGCGCGCTGTCGCTGGACGCGGCCAAGGGTTCCGACTCGCCGTTCGACGCCCGCGTGCACGAGGTGCGCGGCCAGCCGGGCCAGATCGCCGCCGCGTCGATCTACCGTCAACTGGTGAGCAACAGCGCTATCCGCGCCTCGCACCTGGTCGGCGACGAACGCGTGCAAGACCCGTACTGCCTGCGCTGCCAGCCGCAGGTGATGGGCGCCTGCTGGGACATCATCGGCAACGCCGCCCGCACGCTGCTGATCGAAGCCAACGCCGTCACCGATAATCCGCTGCTGTTCAAGGACGGCGAGCTGTCGGTGGTGGTCTCGGGCGGTAACTTCCACGCCGAGCCGGTGGCCTTCGCGGCCGACACGCTGGCGCTGGCCATCGCCGAAATCGGCGCGATTTCCGAGCGCCGCATCGCGCTGCTGATCGACGCCACCTTGTCCGGCCTGCCGCCGTTCCTGGTGCGCGAGCCGGGCGTGAACTCCGGCTTCATGATCGCCCACGTCACCGCCGCCGCGCTGGCGTCGGAGAACAAGTCGCTGGCCCATCCCGGCAGCGTCGATTCGATCCCGACCTCGGCCAACCAGGAAGACCACGTCAGCATGGCGACCTACGCGGCGCGCCGCCTGGAAGATATGGCGCACAATACCGCTGTGATCATCGGTATCGAGCTGCTGGCGGCGGCGCAGGGCATCGACTTCCACCGTCCGCTGAAAACCTCGCCGCACCTGGAGCACGTGCATGCGCAGCTGCGCCAAAAGGTGCCGTTCTTCGACGCCGACCGCTTCTTCGCGCCGGACATCGAGGCGGCCAAGGGCATGGTCATGCGCGGCGAGTTGAGCGCGTCGTGCAAGGGTTTGTTCACGGCCCTGCATCCATAAGAGGAGGCGTCATGGACTATCAGTTCAAAGCAGGCAGTATTCCCTTGCTGGTGTCCATGCCGCACGTGGGCACCGATATCCCGGACGACGTGGCGGCCGCGATGACGCCGGCCGCCGTCGACAAGCAGGATACCGACTGGCACCTGGTGCGCTTGTACGAGTTCCTTGGCGAGATGGGGGCGTCGACGCTGTCGGCGCGCTGGTCGCGCTACGTCATCGATTTGAACCGGCCGCCGGAAAACACCAACCTGTATCCGGGCCAGGATACGACCGGCCTGTGCCCGGTCGACACCTTCCATCGCGAGCCGCTGTACCGCGAAGGCCATGCGCCAAGCGAGGCGGAGGTGCAGCGCCGCCTGGCGGCCTACTGGAAGCCGTATCACGATCAACTGCGCGCCGAGCTGGATCGCCTGCTGGCGCTGCACGGCCGCGTGGTGCTGTGGGACGCGCATTCGATCGCCTCGGTGGTGCCGCGCTTCTTCGAAGGCAAGCTGCCGGACCTGAACTTCGGCACGGCCGACGGCAAGAGCTGCGCGCCCGGCCTGAGCGACGCCATCGTGTCGCGTGCGCTGGCGCAGGAGCGCTACAGCGTGGCCGTCAACGGCCGCTTCAAGGGCGGGCATATCACCCGCCATTACGGCCAGCCGGCCAACAACGTGCACGCGATCCAGCTGGAGATGTGCCAGTCCACGTATATGGATGAGGAAGCGCCCTACGGCTACCGCGAGGACCTTGCCCAGCACGTGCAAGGGCTGCTGCGGCAGATGACGCAAGCAGCCGCCGACTGGAGCCGCGCATGAACCGGCTGTACGCGCGCAACGCCTTGCTGCCGAAGGGCTGGGGCAAGGATGTTCTGGTCGAGTGGGATACGAACGGCACCATCGTCCGCGTCGACACCGGCGTGGCCGTGCCGGCCGGCGCGCAGCTGATCGCGCCGGTGGTGGAGTACGCGCTGCCCGGCATGATCAATCTGCATTCGCACAGCTTCCAGCGGGCGCTGGGCGGGCGCACGGAAAAGGCCGGAGAAACCAAGGACAGCTTCTGGACCTGGCGCGACCTGATGTACCGCTTCGCGCGCAACATCACGCCCGCGCACATCGAGGCCATCGCGGCACAGCTGTTCTCCGAGTGCCTGCGCCACGGCTACACGTCGATGTGCGAGTTCCATTACGTGCAGCGCGCGCCGGACGGCGCCATGTATCCGCGGCCGGCCGAAACGGCGGAGCGCGTCATCGCGGCCGCACGTTTGGCGGGAATCGGCATCACCATGCTGCCGGTGTTGTATAGTTATTCCGGCTTTGGCGAAAGCGCCTTGAAGCCGGAGCAACAGCGCTTCAAGACCGATGCACAGGATGTGCTGCGCATCGTCGAGGCGCTGGAGCCCCTGCGCGATGCGCGGACCGAGGTGGGCGTGGCGCCGCATTCGCTGCGCGCGGCGTCGGTGGCGCAGATGAACGAGGTGCTGGCGACGCTGCCGGGCGAGCGTCCGGTGCACATCCACATCGCGGAGCAGACGCAGGAAGTGCAGCAATCGCTGGACTGGAGCGGCAGCCGCCCGGTGCAGTGGCTGCTGGACCAGGTGGACGTGAATGAACGCTGGTGCCTGATCCACGCCACGCATCTGGTGCGCGGCGAGGTGGAGCGGATGGCGCGGAGCGGCGCGGTGGCGGGACTGTGCCCGACCACGGAGGCCAATCTGGGCGACGGCCTGTTCCCGTTGGAGGCGTTCCTGGCGGAGGGTGGCCGGTTCGGCATCGGCAGCGACAGCCATATTTCGCAGAGCGCGGTGGAGGAACTGCGCTGGCTGGAATACGGCCAGCGCCTGCAGCACCAGCGCCGCAATATCGCGGTGTCGGCCGGGGAGCGCAACGTTGGCGACTTCCTCTGGCAGGGCGCCTTGCAGGGCGGCGCGCAGGCCAGCGGCAGGCCGGTGGGCGCGTTGGCGCCGGGCCGCCGCGCCGATATGATCGTGCTGGACGACCAGCACCCGAACCTGTACGGATTGGCGCTGGACGAGGTACTCGGCAGCTTCGTCTTCTGCGGCAATGACAACCTGGTCAAGGACGTGATGGTCGGCGGCCAGTGGGTAGTTCGCAATCAGCAGCACGTTGCGCAGCAGGCGATCGCTGCGCGCTTCAAGCAGACCTTGGCCGAACTGAGGGAGTTCCGATGACCCAGCTAATCCAGTATGCAAGCCTGCGGCCCGCGCCGTGGAAGAACGGCGGCGGCAGCACGACGGAAATCGCCGTCTTTCCCGCCAGTGCCGGCTTCGATGAATTCGACTGGCGCGTCAGCCTGGCGACCATCTCGCAAAGCGGCCCTTTCTCCTGCTTCCCCGGCATCGACCGTTCGCTGGCGCTGGTCGACGGCGACGGCGTGCTGCTGGATTTCGGCGACGAGCGTTTTGTGCTCAGCCCCAGCGAGCCGCTGATCGAATTCGACGGCGAGGCGGCGGTGCACGCCACCGTCACCGGCAGCCTGACCACCGATTTCAATGTGATGACGCGGCGCGGCCGCTGCCGCCACCGGCTGGAGCCGCGCGTGGTGCGCGGCGTCGAGCCGCTTGAGCGCCGCAGCGCCACCACGCTGCTGTTCCTGGCCGACGGCGAGAGCCTGACCGTGAGCAGCTCGCGCGAGCGCATCGCCATGGTGCGCTACGACCTGCTGGTGATGGAGGCGGAGGAGCTGTGGTCGATGGAGGCCCAGCAGGCGACGGTGTTCGTGGTCGACATCATCAACAATTAAAGAAAGTAGCAAGCATGTGGGATGTGTTGTTTACGAACGTGCACCTGGCCACTATGGCCACGGCAGCCGATGGCTATGGTGAAATCCGCGACGCCGCCATCGCCGTCAAGGATGGCAGGATCGCGTGGCTGGGGCCCCGGGCCGAACTGCCGCAAGGCGCGCTGGCCGTCACCGTGCACGATGGCGGCGGCTGCTGGCTGACGCCGGGCCTGATCGACTGCCACACCCACATCGTCCACGCGGGCAACCGCAGCGACGAATTCGAGGCCCGTCTCAACGGCGCCACCTACGAGGACATCGCGCGCGCCGGCGGCGGCATCATGTCCACCGTGCGCGCCACCCGCGCCGCATCGGAGGACGAACTGCTGCGCCAAAGCCTGCCGCGCGTGTGCAGCCTGCTGGCCGAAGGCGTGACCACGCTGGAAATCAAGTCCGGCTACGGCCTGACGCTGGAATCGGAAGCGAACATGCTGCGCGTGGCGCGCCGCATCGGCCGCCAGCTGCCGGTCAGCGTCGCCGCCACCTTCCTCGGCGCGCACGCCTTGCCGCCGGAGTTCGCGGGCCGCGCCGACGACTACATCACCGAAGTATGTGCGATGATCGCGCCGCTGGCGGCCGAAGGACTGGTCGACGCGGTGGACGCCTTCTGCGAACGGATCGGCTTCTCGCGCGAGCAGACGGAGCGCGTGTTCCAGGCGGCGCGTGCGCAGGGCCTGCCGGTCAAGCTGCATGCGGAGCAGCTGTCCGACCAGCGCGGCGCCGAGCTGGTGGCGCGCTACCACGGCCTGTCCGCCGACCATCTCGAACACCTGACCGACGCCGGTATCGCCGCGATGGCCGCCGCAGGCACGGTGGCGGTGCTGCTGCCCGGCGCCTACTACTTCCTGCGCGATACCACGCCGCCGCCGGTGGCCGCGTTGCGCGCGGCTGGCGTGCCGATGGCGGCGGCCACCGACTGCAATCCCGGCACTTCGCCGATGACGTCCCTGCTGCTGGCGATGAACATGGTCTGCACCTTATGGCGACTGACGCCGCTGGAGGCGCTGGCCGGCTGCACGCTGCACGCGGCGCGCGCGCTCGGCCGCGAGCAGCAGATCGGCAGCCTGGAAGCGGGCAAGCGCGCCGACTTCGCGCTGTGGCGCATCGCCCGGCCGGCGGACCTGTCGTATGCCATCGGCCTCAATCCCTGCCGGGGCGTGGTCAATGGCGGCGTGTTGCGTTCACCGCAGGTTTAGAGGGAGGCCTCGGGAAATTCTGTTTCGTTAGTTGTTGTTTCGGTTACAGTACCGGATGCCTCTTCCAACGTAACAGGATCCCCATGTTTGTCATGAATTCCCTCCGCGCCGCCGTCCTGCTGACGCTCGGCGCGCAGGCGCTGGCCCAGGAGCCGGTGCCGCCCACGCCCGTTCCCCATGCGCCGGAAGTCCCGGTGGTCGCCACCACGCCTTTGCAGCCGGCTACCGCGCCGGCGCCTGCCGCGGCAGCAGCCGCCGCCCCCAGGCCGTTCGCGGACCTGGTGCGCGGCGCGGCGCACCTGCAGGGCTTCCTGAACCTGTACCAGAAAGAGGAAAAAGTCTGGATCGAGCTGCGGCCCGACCAGTTCGACCGTCCCATCTTCATGACTGTGAACATGCCGAACGGGATAGGCGAGCGCGGTATCTACGGCAGCCAGATGGGCATTAGCCAGGTGGTGGTGTTCCACCGCCTCGGCAACCTGGTGCAGATGATCGCCAAGAATACCGGGTACGGCGCCAAGGCCGGCACGCCGCAGGCGCTGGCGGTATCGCAGGGGTTCTCCGACAGCCTGGTGGCGATCGCGCCGGTGGCCAGCGGGCCGAATCCGCAGAACCGCGCGATCCTGGTGGAGGCGAACATCCTGCTGTTCGGCGATATCCCAAGTTTTACGACGCGGCTGGAGGCGGCCTTCCGCATGCCGTATGCGATGGACGTGCGCAACAGCAGCTTCCTGACCATCCGCTCCGACGAGACCATGACCGGCTTCCAGGTCAACGCGCACTTCTTCGTGCCGCGCATCGCGGCGCCGCCGGCGGTGATGCCGGCCACGCCGGTGCCGATCCCCATGCCGCCGACCACGCTGCCGGACCCGCGCAGCATGTTCCTGGGCTTCTACTACAGCTTCATGCCGCTGCCGGCGCAGCCCATGCATGGCCGCGTCGCGGACGACCGCGTCGGCCATTTCGTGAGCACGACCTACGACTATTCGGACGACGTGACGCCGACCACCTCGCGCCACGTCATCCAGCGCTGGCGCCTGGAGAAGCAGGACCCGGCGCAGGCGCTGTCGGAACCGAAGCAGCCCATCGTTTACTGGCTGGACGCGAACATCCCGGAGAAGTACCGCGAGTCGGTCAGACAGGGCATCCTGGCGTGGAACGATGCGTTCGAACGCATCGGCTTCAGGAACGCCATCGTGGTCAAGCAGCAGACCGAGAAGGACCGCTTCGATACGATGGATGCACGGCATGCGTCGGTGCGCTGGTTCGTCGGCAAGGACGTCGGCTTTGCCGTCGGGCCGACGCAGGTCGATCCGCGCAGCGGCGAGATCCTCGATGCCCACGTCGGCATGTCCGACATCTTCGCGCGCGGCGCGCGCCGCCTGATCGGCGAGGACGTCATGTCCACACAGGAGCCGTTGGCGATGCCCGGGCAGGAGGCGCGCTGCGACTACATGCAGGAATCGGCGTCCGAGATGGGCTTCGCCATGGGCCTGCTGGAGGCGCGCGGCGAACTGGAAATGGGCAGCCCCGAGGCGGACGCGGTGGCGCAAGCCTATGTGCGCTCGATGGTGATGCACGAGATCGGACACACGCTGGGCCTGCGCCACAATTTCCGCTCGTCGACCATCTACAGCTTGAAGCAGTTGCAGGATCCCGAGTTCACGAAGAAGAACGGCCTGACCGGATCGGTGATGGACTACACGCCGTTCAACCTGTCGCTGAAGGGTGAAAAGCAGGGCGAGTACGTGACGTCGACGCTGGGCCCTTACGATTACTGGGCCATCGAGTACGCCTACAAGCCGATCGAGCCGGCGCAGGAGAAGGCGGAGCTGGAGAAGATCGCCGGGCGCTCCAACGAACCGCTGCTGGCCTTCGGCACCGACCAGGATGCGGGCGGTTTCAACTCCGATCCGGACGTGAACGTGTTCGACCTGGGCAGCGATCCGCTGGCCTACTTCCAGCGCCGCCTGACGATCTCGCGCGAGCTGTGGGACCGTCTGCAAAGCCGCACGCTGAAGCCCGGCGAGAGTTATGAAACGCTGCGCCGCAGTTTCGACTACGGCTTCGAGCAGTTCGCGCGCACCCTGCCGGTGGTGGTGAAGTACGTGGGCGGCGTGACCTACCTGCGCGATCACGCGGGCACGGGCCGCGCCACCTTCACGCCGGTGCCGCTCCAGCGCCAGCGGGCGGCCTTGCAGATGCTGACCACCAGCTTGTTCAAGTCGGACAGCTTCCAGTTCTCGCCGGCGATGATCAGCCGCCTGGGCCCCGACCATTTCGAAGGGCGCGGACGGGCCGACGTCTCGGTCAGCGGCCGCGTGCTGACCTTGCAGGCCGGCGCGCTGGACCAGCTGATGTCCGACGCGGTGGCCGTGCGCCTGCTCGATTCGCAGGAGAAGCTGGACGACCGCAAGCAGGCGCTGAGCCTCGACGAGTTGTACACCACCGTGCAGGATGCGGTGTGGAGCGAGCTGAAAACCGGCAAGGACATCAACGGCATGCGCCGCAACCTGCAACGCGAGCATCTGAAGCGCGTGACGACGATACTGCTGCGCGCATCGCCGCTCACGCCGGCCGACGCCCGCAGCCTGCAGCGCGAGAACGCGCTGGCGCTGCAACGCGATATCCGCGCCGCGATGGGCAAGCCGATGAGCCGCGAGGCCAAGGCCCACCTGTCGGAATCGTACGAGACGCTGAGCCAGGCCTTGAAGGCGGCCATGTTGCGCGCGGGCGCTTGATGGTAAGCTCTCTGGATTGACCATCATTTCGGAGAGCGTGTGCAAGGACGATTGCTTGTTTGGCTGGCCCTGTTGTTCGGCGGCGCGGCGTGTGCCGCAGCGCCGGGCGACACGCTGCACGTGGGCTCGAAGCGCTTCACCGAGTCCTACATCCTGGGCGAGGTGCTGACGCAGACGGCCGCACAGGCCGTGCCGCACGCCAGGGTCGAGCATCTGCAAGGCCTGGGCAATACCGCCATCGTCCTGGCGGCCCTGCAGGCCGGCCGCATCGACGTCTATCCCGAGTACCTCGGCACCATCGACCTGGAGATCCTCAAGCACGCGCAGCCCGCGCCACTGGAGCAGATCCGCCGCGAGCTGGCGGCCATGGGGCTGGGCGTGGCGGTGCCGCTGGGCTTCAACAACACCTACGCGCTGGCGGTGCGCGGCGGCGCCGACGGCGTGACGAAACTCAGCGAGCTGGCGGCGCAGCCGGCGCTGCGTTTCGGCCTGTCGCACGAATTCATCGGCCGCGCGGACGGCTGGCCGGGGCTGTCCAAGCGCTACGGCCTGCCGCAGCGGCCGGAGGGCCTGGACCACGGCATCGCCTACGAGGCCCTGATGCAGCGCCAGGTCGACGTGATCGACATCTACTCCACCGACGCCAAGATCCGCCAGTACGGCCTGCGCGTGCTGGACGACGACCGCGCCTACTTCCCGCGCTACGACGCGATGCTGTTGTACCGGCTCGATGCGCCGGCGCGCTTTCCTGAAGCGTGGAAGGCGATCGCGCAACTGGAGGGCCGCATCAGCGCCACCGACATGATCGCGATGAACGCCGCCGCCGAAATCGACGGCCAGAGTTTCGCCAACGTGGCGCGCGGCTGGCTGGCGGCGCACCAGCCGCAGGCCGCCGGCGCCGGCAAGGCCGCGCAGGCGCCGTTGGTGCGCGATGGCCTGCTGGCCAAGATCTTCGACAAGAACCTGTGGCCGCTGACGCGCCAGCATCTGACGCTGGTGCTGGCGGCGGTGCTGCTGGCGTGCGTGGTCGGCATTCCGCTGGGCGTGCTGGCGGCGGCGTTTCCGCGCCTGCGGCAGGTGGTGCTGGGCTTGACGGGCGTGCTGCAGACGGTGCCCTCGCTGGCCTTGCTGGCGCTGCTGATTCCCTTGCTGGGCATGATAGGCACGGTGCCGGCGCTGGCGGCGCTGGTGGTGTACGCGCTGCTGCCCATCGTGCGCAACACCTGCACCGGCTTGTTGCAGGTGCCGGCCGGCTTGCGGCTGGCGGCGCAGGCGCTGGGCCTGCGGCCGATGCAGCGGCTGGTGCATATCGAATTGCCGCTGGCCTTGCCGGTGATTTTGGCCGGCGTGAAAACGGCGGCGGTGATGAGCGTGGGGACGGCGACCATCGCCGCCTTCATCGGCGCCGGCGGCTACGGTGAGCGCATCACCATCGGCCTGGCGCTGAACGATAACGACATGCTGCTGGCCGGCGCGATCCCGGCGGCGCTGCTGGCCTTGCTGACGCAGGCCGCGTTCGAACTGCTGGAGCGGCTGGCCAGCCGCGCGCCGTCACAGCGAGTGTAGCTTGGAGCGCAGCAGCACCATCTCCTTGTGCAGCAGTCGCTCGGCGTGGAAATCGTTCTCGCGCTGGGCGGCGATGGCCTCCAGCGCGCGCGTGTAGCGCTCCAGCCGGGCGCGCAGCCAGGCTTTGTAGACGGTGTTGACTAAGGGCGGCAATTTCGGCATGGCGGTCTCCTGCGAATGAAGGTCGACATTCATTCTGCAAGCTTGATGCCGCCAGGCCTTGTGCGATATCAAGCGCCTTGAGACATGTGCGTCAGCGCGTCGCCGGTGACGCGGCAGATGCGCCATTCCGGCAGCAGCGAGGCGCCCATGCTTTCGTACAGCTTGATGGCGTTGCTGTTCCAGTCCAGCACCGACCATTCGAAGCGGCCGCAGTCGCGTTCCACCGCCAGCTGCGCCAGCGCCACCAGCATCTGCTTGCCGTAGCCCTTGCCGCGCCGGCTCTGCTTGACGTACAAGTCCTCCAGGTACAGGCCCTTCTTGCACAGGAAGGTGGAGAAGTTGTGGAAGAACAGCGCGAAGGTGACGACCTCGCCGTCGGCCTCGCCGACCAGCGCTTCGCACACCGGCTTGTCGCAGAACAGGCTGTCGTGCAGCATGGCCTCGTTGGCGACGACCATGTGTTCGAGTTTTTCAAACACGGCCAGTTCGTAAATCATGCCGAAAATCGCGGCGACGTCTGCCGGCTGGGCCGGGCGTATGGTCAGGTCGGAGGTAGTCATCAGGCTTCCACGGTGCTTTCTTTAAGGACGGGGGTATCGGGTTGCAGCGCCCAGGCGACGCTGGACAGGCACAGTATCATGCCGGCCCATTCCAGCGCGCCGGGACGGAAATGTTCCAGCTGGATCGACAGCAGCACGGAGATCACGGGCGTGACCACGCCGATGTACACGGCCTTGTGCGAGCCGATGCGGTGGATCAGCGTGAAGTAGGCGGCGAAGGCGATCACCGAGCCGAACAGTGACAGGTACAGCAGTCCGCCCCAGTAGGGCAGGCCGGACGGCATGCTGAACGACTGGCCGCTGACCACCACCCACAGCGCCACCAGCAGGCTGCCCCACAGCATCGACCAGGCCATGGTCAGCAGCACGTTGGACGATTGCTCGCGCACCTTGATCACGACCACGTTGCCGACCGAGCTGGCGATGGTGGCGGTCAGCGCCAGGCCGAGGCCGAGCAGGAAGTGACCATTGCCGCCGGACAGGATCTCGCTCCAGGCGCCGCGGATCGACTGGAAGAACAGCAGCGACACACCGCAGATGGCCAGCGCGCCGGCGGCCCAGGTGCGCCAGCGCAGCGGCGTGCCGAAGGCCAGGTGGTTGAGGATGGGATTCCAGAACACCATCAGCGCGAACAGCACGGCGACCAGGCCGGAGACCAGGTACTGCTCGGAGGAGTAGGTGCAGATGTAGCTCAGGCCGAAGGTGGCGCAGCCTTGCAGGAACATCCAGCGCTGGGTGCGCCACGGCATCAGCAGCTTGTCGCCGCGCACCAGGCACCAGGCGAACAGCACCGCCGCCGACAGCGCGAAGCGGTACACGACGGACACGGCGGGCGCGACCTCGCCCAGTTGCAGCGTGATGGCGAAGAAAGTGGAGCCCCAGATCAGGCAGGCAATGGCGAACAGGAGTGGAGAGGACATCGGACGAGTATAGCCGCCCGCGCCATTCCTTGCCTAGCGGCTATGATTTTGTTGCGACGCAACAGCGTGGCAACTAATTTGTTTCCGCTGTGTAAATTTTGAGCATTTTGTTGAAAATGCAAGTAAGATGGAATCACACATCACACACGGGAGGGCGGCATGAGCACCGCGCTGCAGATCAAGGTTGTCGGCTTGTTGGGCTATGTCGCGGTCAGCACCGCGCTGGTGCTGATGCTGGCCGGCGACGACATGCAGAGCGCCGCCCAGACGCTGTTCGCCTTCGCCGGTTTTCATTAGTACGCCAGCTTCAGCCTGCGGTACAAAAAGCCCAGCACAAACAGCGGCCCGATCAGCAGGAAGCGCAGGTCGTCGAAGAACGACGGTTTCTTGCCTTCGATCTTGTGGCCGATGAACTGGCCTATCCACGCCAGCACGAAGATCGCCAGCGACAGCGGCAGGATGGCCTTGTCCGGCAGGGCGGCCAGCAGGGCCAGCATCAGCGTGGACATCATCAGCATGCCCACCGCGAACGGTTTCGACAGCTTGAAGTAGTAGACCAGCGAGGCCAGCGTGACCGCCACCGCCAGCAGCGGATGCGCGGCCCATAGCAGGCCCAGCAGCGTGAAGACGATGATGGGCACGCAGATGAAGTGGATCACTTCGTTGGTGGGATTGAGATGGCTCTCGCTGTACTTGGCCAGTAGGGTATCGATGGTGCGCGCTTGCGTCATGGGTGTCTCCCGGTTTTTTAGTACGGTCGTGCCGTCGGCAAATTCTACACCCGAATCGCGGCGTGGCAACGCTTGGGTACAATGCGGCCATGGCCAACGATACCGATTTGATCCTCCCCGCACTGACCGGCCTGGCGCCGGTGATCGACGCCCGCACGCGCATCCTGGTGCTGGGCAGCTTTCCCGGCGCCGCCTCGCTGGCGGCGCAGCAGTACTATGCGCATCCGCGCAATCTGCTGTGGCCGATTCTGTCGGCGCTGACGGGCGAACCGCTGGCGCAACTGCCTTACGACGAACGCCTGCCGCGCCTGCTGGCGCACGGCTTCGGCCTGTGGGATGTGCTGGGCGCCTGTGAGCGCGAGGGCAGCCTCGACTCGGCCATCCGCAAGCCCGCCGCCAACGACTTCGCCCGCCTGCGCGAGCTGTGCCCGCTGTTGGAAACGGTGGGCTTCAACGGCCAGACGTCCGGCAAGTTCGCGCCGCAGTTCGCGGCGCAGGGTTATCGCACCGTGGTGCTGCCCTCAACTTCGCCCGCACACGCCTCGCTTACATTGGCGCAGAAATTGGAGAGGTGGCGCCTGTTAATTGATGGGTTGAACGGCCAAGCGTAAGCCCATGGCGCTCAGAACGGTGCGCAATGTTGTCAGCGACGGAGTACGATTTTCCGACACGGCGTGGTGGTTATGCTGGGATTGGCGTCGGATTGGCGGGCGACTTCCTGTATGTCGCCGAATGCATTGCTCAGATAGCCAATTCCTGAATACCGTCCCGTACAGGCTTGTGATCGCCAGGTAGTCCTGCTTCCAGGCGCACGACACGGCGCAGGACCTTTCTCGCTTTGACGGATGGCCTGCGCTGGAGCGTGCCCGCCAGCGCCAAGGCCCCGGCAGTCCTGGCGCCTGCGGTTCAATGGGCGAAGATACGAAATTCAGTGGCTTTGGCCACCGGACGTACCTGATTCCGCTCGCGTTTCAGTTCCACGATGCCGTAGTTGGACATCGTCTTCAATGTGCGCGACAGATTGGGCCGTTACATAGCCGCTCATCAGCGCGACCGCCCAGTCCTCGCGGCCGTTGGCGCGGGCCAGTTCGGCCATGGCGCGGTGGTCGTAGGGGACGGTCAGCAGTTGCGCGTGCCAGCGCTGTCCGCGCTGCTCGACGATGGCGTAGCGGGCGTCGGGGGAGCCGGTTTCGACGACGTGCGGATAGGGATGGTCGTCGCGGTAGGCCGGCTGGCCGACGCTGCCGGGATTGACGATCAGCTGTCCGCGCGCGCCGCGCACGCTGCGCGCCACGTGCGTGTGGCCGCAGGCGATCAGGCCGGCCTCGATCCGGCCCAGGCGCTGTTCGATCTCGGCGGCGCCGGCGTGGCGCTCGGCCGTTTCCAGCAGGCCGGTGATGTCGCTGGCCGGCGTGCCGTGGCACAGGAAGACCTCGTCGCTCCATTGCAGCGCGGGCCGCAGCGTGGCGATCCAGGCCAGTTCGCGCGCCGTCAGCTGCGCGTGGGCGTAGGCGTCGGCCGCGCCGGAGCCGGGGTGCAGTTCAAGGATCTGCCGCTCGTGGTTGCCGGCCAGGTGGGTCCAGGCCCGCGCCATCAGGAAGCGCGCGGTCTCCAGCGGCAGCAGCGGGCCGGACAGGCTGTCGCCCAGGTTGACCACCGCGTCCACGCCCTGGCGGACGATGTCGGCCGCCACCGCTTCCAGCGCGGCCAGGTTGCCGTGGATGTCGGAGACGATGGCGATGCGCATGGCGCTCACTCCTTGAACGTGGCCAGCAAGCCGGCGGTGTCGACGATGGCGGCGTATTCGCCATCGAGGTTGGACAGTGTCATCCAGTGTACATCGTCGGCGCGGCGTGGCGCGCCCGCAGCGGCGCCGGCCATTCCTTGTTGCATGTCAATGATGATCAATGCCCGCATGATGTTTCCTTGTGTAAAAACAACCTCCCGCCGGGGCCGCCGTGCCATGCGGCTTGCCTTGCCGGGGGCGCGTGGTTATGCTTGCCTTAAATATACTTTCTTTTAACACAGTTTTACCGGGGTATCGATCGCAGTTCAACCTAGCTGGGGAAAACATGGACAATCAAAAAATCGCCATCATCGGACTGGGCCGTATCGGTTCGGCCTTCTTGCGCAATATGCTGGGCCGCCGCGAGCGCGGCGTGGAGTTGGTGGCGGTGGCCGAAAGCGGCGACACGCCGGGCCGCCAGTTGGCGCTGGACGCCGGCCTGGCGGTGCGCACGCTGGACCAGATCGTCGCCCTGGGCGACGGCGTCGACATCCTGTTCGACCTGACCGGCATCCCGGCCGTGCGGCGCGAGATCCGCGAAAAATTGATGGCGATGGGCAACCACCACACGGTGATCGCCTCGGAAACCATCGCCCGCCTGATCTGGGCCATGACCACCGACGACGACCTGCCGGTGATCGCCGGCCGCAGCACCGGCTACTGAGCCGTCACGGCCCCACCGGCACGATGGTGGCCACGCCGTCGTCGGTGATGCCGATCAGGATGGTGCCGTCGCCCGACACCGCCAGCTGGCGCGGCAGCAACTGCTTGCCGCTGCCGGCCAGCTTGAACTGGTTCAGCAGCTTGCCGCTGGTGTCGTACATCCACACATCGCTGGTGGCGGTCTTGACCGCGGCGCCGCAATAGATGCGGCCGTCGCTGCCCAGCTTGACATTGTTGGGCGTGCCGTCGCCGGCCGCCAGGTAGCCCAGCACCCCCAGGTCGACCGGATTGAGAATGCTGCACAGCTTGGGTGTGCTGCTGGCGGTGTAGATGCGCGTGCCGTCCGGGCTGACCGCGATGTCCTGGCCCAGCGTGCCGGTGTTGGCGTGGCTGGCGGCCGCGATCCGGGCCGGGTACAGGGTGCCGCCGTTGAGCGCGCTGTAATCGACGCTGAGCGTGGTGATCTGCACGGTGGCGCTGTTTTCCTGCTGCTGCAGCAGGTTCTTGCCGTCGGCGCTGGCGGCCAGCGGGCCGCCGCCGCTGAGCGGCAGCGTGAGGCGGCCGCCATTCGAGGTCAGGTAGGCCGCGCCGGTGCTGAGCACCAGCATTTCCACGCCGTTCGGCCGGATCACCTTGAGGCGGGTGGCGGCGTCGGCGTCGACCGGCAACTGGCTCACCACCGCCAGGGTGTTGAGGTCGATCGTGGCCAGCGTGCGGCTGCTCAGGTTCAGCAGGAACAGGTAGTCGCCGTTGGCGCTGGTGGTCATGTCGCCCAGGCTGGCGCCCAGGCCGGTGATCGAGCCGGCCTTCTGGCCGCTGTAGAGATTGTAGATGTCGACGTAGGCGCCGCCGTTGTGCACGTAGGCGTAGGGCCGGATCGGGTCGGTGATCACGTGGTTGTAGGTGAGCACCGTGCTGACGTTGGTCACCGGCGTGTGCGTGCCCTTCCACATGGCCACGCGGATCGGCTCGGGCGCGCTGGCGTCGGCGTCGAGCGGGGTCAGCGTGACGGTGGCGATGTTCAGCGTGTCCGTGCCCAGCGGCGTCGGGTCGGCCGTCACGGTCAGCTTGTTGCCGCTGACGCCGGCCACCAGCCACGGCTGGCTGGAGGCGGCGCTCATGCCGCCGAAGCTGCCGTAGTTGTCCTGCACGGTCAGGGTGCGGCTCAGGCGGGTCCAGCCCGGCGAGCCGCTGAGGGCCACCCCGGTCTCGGATGGCAGCAGCTTGTGCCTGTCGCGGTTGATGTTGAGCAGCACCGGCGCCACCACCTGGTCGCCGTTGACGCGGGCGGTGGCGTTGACCAGCGCCGAGCTGGCGCCGACCGGCGCGCCGATCGGCAGCGCCTTGAAGGCGGTCTTGCTGCCGGCCTGGTTGACGCTGCCGCTGGCGACGGTGGCGCTGGCCCAGGCCGGCAGCGTGCCCAGCGTCCACGGCCAGGAATTGGTGGAGGTGTTCAGGCTCAGCGTCACGCTCGGGGTGGCGCTGAAGTCGCGGCCGTAGGTGCCGCCCAGCGTGATGCTGTTGACCGAGGCGCTCAGCGTGGCCGGCGTCAGGTTGAGCGTGACCGGCAGCTCGCGCGCCGGCAGGCCGGTGGCGCTGAGCGTGACGCTGCTGTTGTAGCTGGCGCTGGCCAACGCGCCGACGGTGGGATCGACCGTCAGCACGGCGGTGGCCGGCGTCTTGCCGCTGGTCGGTGAGATGCGCAGCCAAGGGGCGTTGGCGACCGCGCTCCAGCTGGCGCTGCTCTTGTCGTCGGTGTCGAGCGGGATCACCTGGGTGGCGATCGGCGCGCCATTGACGGCGTTGAAGACGACGCCGTTGGCGGTGACCAGGCCGCTCGGCTGCACCGACAGCGTGGCCGTCAGCGTGGCGCTCTGGCCGTCGCTGGCCAGCACGGTCAGCGTGGTGCTGTACTCGCCCACGGCCAGGCCGGCCGGGTCGAAGACGGCGCTGAGCGTGCCGCTGCCGCTGCCGCTGGCCGGCGTGGCCTTGAGCCAGGCCGCGCCGCTGCTGGCGCTCCAGG
>NZ_WWCX01000090.1:0-26612 GCF_009857655.1 Duganella vulcania | reverse complement strand
GGGCGGGGCGCTCGCCTTGGCCGTCTCGGCGGGCTTGGCCGGCGGCGGCGCTTGCCTGGCGCTGGAAGGCGCGGCCGGCAGGTCCAGCTTGTGCAGGCCCAAGCCCATGTTTTTCAACATGGCCGTCAGTCGCTCGAACTCCGACGCCTTGATGGCGGCGCTCGGCGTGGCCGGCGCTTTCTGGACGGCGGCGGGCTTGGTCTCCTCCGCAGCCACGCCGTCCTTGCCTGGCGGCTTCTGGGCCAGGTCGCCCACGGCAGGCTTGGCCTTGGCGGCTTCGTCCGGCACGCTGGCCGCCGTTCCGGGAGCGTACATGGCCGCCTGTTCAAGGCGCATCATCGCTTGATTGTCTTTCCACAGGAACCACAGGAGCGGCAACATCACGACCGCCACCAGCGCGAGCACCAGTGCGGCCACGCGTGCCGCCCGGCCCCTGGCGAAGTGGCCAAGCTGCTGGCGCAGGGTTTGCGCTTTCCCTCCGGCTTGACTGGCCGGCGTTTCCGATGCCGTGCGCGTGCCCCGTCCTGATTGTTCCGGAGCAAAGGACTGATAGGGGACGGGGGCGCTGTCATCGTCGACGGACGCCTGATACGCGAATTCCGGCGACCGGATGCGCTGCTCGCTCAGGATTTGCAGATCGTACAGTTCCCGCTGGTCCGCATCGGACAGCACGCTGTAGGCGGCATTCAGCCGTGCCATCATCCGCGCGGCCTCGACGTTGCCGCTGTTCTTGTCCGGATGGTGCTTCTGCGACAACGAACGATAGGCCGCGCGGATCACCTCGGGAGGAGCGTCGCGCGTGACGTTCAGACTCTCGTAATGGCTATGGAATTTCGTCATGGTTTCTGGCTGCAGGAACTTGCAATTTTGTTCAGCAACGCAAGATACTATATTGAAATCAAGATTCGGTCTGGGGTTCTGTGCCGCAGGAATGAAAAAATGACTTAAATACAACAGTTGTGGAATATACACACCGGGCGGCGTGTCGCCGGCCCGCCTCACCCGCGTTTCGTAAACAACGCTAAACATCATGCCAACTTTGAAAGTTTGTAGAGCCGCCGTGGCTTATTCTGTATAAATCTTTCTGGTTGGAATGCGGTACCCATCGATATACAACCAGTAATTCAGCCGTTTAGGAAATTCCAGTTCCACCGGCGATGGCGCCCTGCGACCAACACATAATAAAGCCCAACATCGGGCACGACCTGGAGATAGCACATGACACTACAAACCCCCCACGCATCACGACAGCGCCGCTGGCGCAAGACGCCCATCGCCACCGCCCTGAGCCTAGGACTGCTGGCGCTGGCCAGCGCCCACGCGCAAACCGCCTCCACCGATCAACCGGCCGAGAAGGCGGCCGACAAGAACGCCGACGCCAAGCCGGTCGAATCCGTCGTGGTGACCGGCTACCGCTATGCGATCGAGAAAAGCCTCGACCAGAAGCGCAACGCCAACGCCATCGTCGACGTGGTCACGGCCGAGGACATCGGCAAGTTCCCCGACAAGAACGTGGCCGACGCGCTGCAGCGCGTGCCGGGCGTGATCATCGACCGCAGCGGCGGCGAGGGCAAGAACGTCAGCGTCCGCGGGCTGTCGTCGGAACTGACGCTGACCCAGTTGAACGGCAACTACATCGCCACGGCCGAGTCCAATGGCGACCCGACCCGCTCGTTCAACTACATGCTGATGCCGGCGAACATGCTGTCCAGCGCCGAGCTGTTCAAGACGCCGGAAGCGCGCATCGACGAGGGCGGCATCGGCGGCACGGTGATCCTGCGCACGCGCCGTCCGCTGGAGGTCAAGTCCGGCTCCGGCTTCGTTTCCGCCGAGGGTACCTGGGCCGACACTACCAAGAAGACCGACGGCCAGTTCTCCGGCCAGTACGCCTGGCATGACGAGGCCAACCGCTTCGGCGTGCTGGTCGGCTACACCCAGCAGAAGCGCACCACGCGCACCATGGGCGCCAGCACCGAGAACTGGCAGTGGTACGGCGACAACTACAAAACCCATCCGGCGACCGACGTCAACGGCAAGCCGTCGGACATGAACAGCTACTGGTGGGGCCAGTCCGGCTTCAACGACCAGAACGGCAAGCACTACACCAACTTCATGATGCCGACCTCGGTCAACTTCGACGTCAAGAGCGAGGACCGCGAACGCAAGGGTGGCCAGCTGACCCTGCAAGCGAAGCCGATGCGCAACCTGACGCTGACCGGCAACTACTTCCGCTTCGACCTGTCGCAGAACTCGCAGACCAACACGCTGAAGATCCCGGAATGGAACCTGGCGCGCTACGACGGCGACGGCAACTGGCCGGGCGGCCGCCTGCTCGACGGCCTGACCTTCGACCGCAGCGGCACCATCGTCACCGGCGCGCAATACAGCGCGCACGCCGGCAAGACCTACTATTGCAGCGGCGACCAGGCCAAGGCCGGCGGCCTGAGCAACACTGGCGGCTTCGGTCCGGACGATTGCACCATCCCGACGCCGCAGATCACCGGCAGCTACAACCGCGAGAAGGCCTTGTCGCAAACCGCCGACCTCGAAGCCGAATGGCACGGCGAGTCGCTGGACGCCATCTTCAAGGGCGGGCGTACCTGGGCCGGCGGCGGTCCCGACCTGCAGTTCGCCATGCCGATCAAGCCGCGCCTGCAGAACGCCGACGGCAGCTGGACCCTGGGCAACTACGCCAGCGCCTGGAACACGAACGGCACGCCGAGCATGAAGTTCTCGCCGCAGCTGATGGACAACCTGCGGAAGGGCATCGGCGAGATCGACCTCGGTTCGACCTCGTCCTCGTGGACCCGCAACAGCACCCAGCAGAAGTACGCCCAGGCCGACTTCACCTGGCACAGCGACAGCACATGGCTGGACTCGCTGCAGTTCGGCGGCAAGTACCGCGACGGCGGCACCCACCGCAGCACCGGCAACAACTACTGGGTGTGCAAGGGCGCCGACCCGGCCAACTACGACAAGCGCTACCAGGCCGGTTGCGACCCCACCGCCAACAAGTTCCAGCCGCAGTTCCTGTATGGCGCGTCGCTGGGCAACCTGGCGGGCGGCATCAACGCCAGCGCCTTCCCGGCGATTAACTTCCCGACCTACATCAGCTACCTGAACCAGACCTACGGCAGCATGCAGACCCGCAACGAGGACAACTTCGTCTACAACGTCAACGAGAAGATTTCCTCGACCTACCTGCAGGCCAACATCAAGACCGACCGCCTGCGCGGCAACGTCGGCCTGCGTGTGGTGCGCACCAAACAGCATGCCGACTCCACCGACCGGGTCGACAACTACAACGACTACTTCTACAACGGCGCCAACGGCAGCCCGGCACCTTGCCAGGCGGGCGGCGCACCGGCGGTCGGCGCGCCGGCCGGCTCGGGCTGCGTCAGCGGCTTCACCAAGCTGCCGGAGAGCCTGGCGAAGACGTCGTCGTTCGTGGTCAGCTCGCTTGACCGCAGCTACACCGACGTGCTGCCGAGCTTTAACCTGGCCTACGACCTGAGCCAGAACCTGCTGCTGCGCGTGGCCGCCTCCAAGGTGGTGTCGCGGCCAAGCTATGGCGACATCGCGTCGCCTGGCGGCCTGCAGTACTACAGCCAGGAATACGTCAACGACCGCCGCCTGATCGGTGGCGGCGACAAGCAGGGCTGGTTCGGCGAGGGCAGCAACAAGCAGCTCGATCCGTACAAGGCCACCCAGCTGGACCTGGGCCTGGAGTGGTACTTCCATCGCGGCTCGGTGCTGGGCGCCGACCTGTTCCGCAAGAACGTCAGCAACTTCTCGGTGCCGGTGGTGCGCGACGTGACGCTGAACGTGGGCGGCAAGTCGGTGACGGTGCAGAACTACTCGACCACCGCCGGCGGCCGCAACGGCGTGTCGCAGGGGATCGAGCTGTACGCCCAGCACACGCTTGCTTCCGGCCTCGGCTTCCAGGTCAACTACACGTACAACAAGACCAACCAGGCCGCCATCACCCTGGGCGACGGCACGGAGATCGGCAAGTCGCCGCTGGTGGGCAGCGCCAAGAACCAGGCCAACGTCACCGTGTTCTACGAGACCGACCAGTACCTGCTGCGCGCCTCGTACAACCGCCGTGGCGAAGTGGTGGACGGGCTGATCAACGGCTTGAACGTGTATGAAGAGCCGTACAGCCAGATCGACCTGAACGTGGCGTACAACATCACCAAGCAGCTGAGCCTGACCGCTTCGGTGCTCAACCTGACCAAGGAAGAGACGCGTTCGCATCTGGGCAGCGACACCAAGGACCGCTTCTACGCCAACGGGTACGCCGGCCGCATCGCGTACTTCGGCGCGAACTACAAGTTCTAACGTTCTCTCCACCTCCTCGCACCCGCCGGTGCGAGGGGGAACCTTGTGTCGGCCGTTGCCAGTCCTGGCGACTGCCGACTTTTTTGCTTGAATAAGCGAATACCAGAGATGAAAAATAATTCCATGATTTCCATCGCGGGCCAGCGGGCAGGGTGGGCGCGATGAGCGGCGCGGATCGGCGTATCAAGCGCGTGGTGGTGGTCGGCGGCGGCAGCGCGGGCTGGATGGCGGCCGCGGCGCTGGCCACTTACCTCGGCAAGCAGGCCTCGGTGCGCCTGATCGAGTCGGAAGAAATCGGCATCGTCGGCGTGGGCGAGGCCAGCGTGCCGCACATCCGCATGTTCAACGCGCAGATGCTGGGCATCGACGAGGCCGAGTTCGTCAAGCGCACGCAGGGCACGGTCAAGCTTGGCATCCAGTTCCAGGATTGGTCGCGCATCGGCGACAGCTACATCCACGGCTTCGGCGTCCTCGGCCGGTCGCTGGGGCCGCTGCCGTTCCACCAGTTCTGGTTGAAGCTGTTCCAGTCGGGGCGGGCCGCGCCGATCGGCGACTACTCGCCGCAGACCGTGATGGCGCCGCAAGGCAGGTTCGCGCGCGGCGACGGCAACGCGCCGGCCGGCTCGCCGCTGGCTGACATCGCCTACGCCTATCACTTCGACGCCAGCCTGTATGCGCGCTTCCTGCGCGAGCTGTCGGAGCAGCACGGCGTGCGGCGCACCGAGGGCAAGATCGCCGGCGTCAACCTGCGCGCCGGCGACGGTTATGTCGAATCGGTGACGATGGAAAACGGTGAAGTGATCGAAGGCGAATTGTTCATCGATTGCTCGGGCTTCCGTGGGCTGCTGATCGAGCAGGCGCTCAAGACCGGCTACGAGGACTGGACCCATTGGCTGCCGTGCGACCGCGCGCTGGCCGTGCCGTGCGAACGCGTCGATCCGCTCACGCCGTACACGCGCGCCACCGCGCGCGCGGCGGGCTGGCAGTGGCGCATCCCGCTGCAGCACCGTACCGGCAACGGCTATGTGTATTCGAGCCGCTACATCGGCGACGACGAGGCCGCCTCCACGCTGCTGGCCAACCTGGACGGCAAGCCGCTGGCCGATCCGCGCCCGCTGCGCTTCACGCCCGGCATGCGCAAGAAATGCTGGAACAAGAACGTGGTGGCGCTGGGCCTGGCGAGCGGCTTCCTGGAGCCGCTGGAATCGACCAGCATCTACCTGGTCCAGTCTGGCATCAGCCGCTTGCTGGCGCTGTTCCCCGGCGCCGATTTCAATCCCCTGCTGGTGGACCGGTTCAACCGCGAGTCCGCGTTCGAATACGAGCGGGTCCGGGATTTCCTGATCCTGCATTACCACGCGACCGAGCGCAACGACACGCCGTTCTGGGATTACTGCCGCACCATGTCCATCCCGGACAGTTTGAGGGAAGCGATGGAACTGTTCCGCAGCGACGGGCGCTACTTCCGCAACGGCGAGGATTTCTTCGCGCTGCCGAGTTGGGTGCAGGTGATGCTGGGCCAGCGCATCATGCCGCGAGGTTACCATCCGATCGTCGACGATATGCCGGAGGATAAGCTGGCCAGCTACGTCGAGGACATGCGCGCGACGCTGGCGCATGCGGTCGCGTCGATGCCGACGCACGAGGAGTGGATCAACCGCTATTGGAAGGCGCCAGCACCGTAGAGAGGATTAAAATACCGGCCTGAAGAAACTGCGTTCATAGCTGACGATGCAGCGCGTTTCCTCGGCGTAGCGGAAGGCCGCCTGGCAGTCCGCATCGGTCTGGCTGGCGATGCGGTACTGTTCATACTCGGCCAGCGAGGGGAAGGTGAACAGGGCCAGCGCAACATTGCTCGCGCCTTCGGACGGCATGAAGTAGCCGTGATGCTATAGCCACTTGCCTCGCATGGCAATCGATCATGCAGGTAGCGGCGGGATGGTAGCATTGGACTTCCACTGACAGGAGTGCCTAGCGTGGCCATGCCCGATGATTTTGACGATCTCGATGCACTCAAGGCGAGGCTGGACTCGTTGCGGCCATTGCCGGCGGCCGCGCTGCGCAACCTCCACGATGAACTGGTGCTGCGCTGGACCTACCACTCCAACGCCATCGAGGGAAACACGCTGACGCTTCTGGAAACCAAGGTTGTCCTCGAAGGGATTACCGTTGGCGGTAAGCTCTTGCGCGAACATTTCGAGGCCATCAACCACCGCGACGCCATTTTGTACGTCGAGGACGTGGCGCGGAAAGCGGAACCGTTGAGCGAGTGGCAGATCCGCAATCTGCATCGGCTGGTGCTCAAGCAAATTGACGACGACAACGCCGGCGTCTACCGGCGGCACAATGTTACGATCGCCGGCGCCCGCCATGTACCGCCGGACGTGCTGTTGGTGCCTGAGCAGATGGCGGCGTTGATGCGATGGTATGACACCGAGGCAGCGGCGCTGCACCCGATGGACCGTGCGACCAAGCTGCATGTGGACTTCGTAAAAATCCATCCCTTCGTCGATGGCAATGGCCGCACGGCCCGGCTGCTGCTCAACCTTGAGCTGATGAAAGCCGGCTTCCCGGCGATCGTGTTGCCGGTGACGCGACGCCTGGCGTACTACGAGGCGCTCGACACCGCGCACGTGGAAGGCGACATGGCCCCGTTTGTCGCGCTGGTGAGGCAGGCGGTGCGCGAAGGATTCGAGCCGTATTGGCATGTGCTCGGGATAGACCGGGACGCCTGAAAACCTGGGTGGGGGGGCGCGATGAGGGAGTGAGGGGCTTCTGGTCGGGGTGAGAGGATTCGAACCTCCGGCCTCTGCGTCCCGAACGCAGCGCTCTACCAGGCTGAGCCACACCCCGACTACGCCTTAATTACATCAGAATTTTGCGCTTTTTTCAACTGCACCCCCCCTGCCGTCAACCCCAATGTGTGACTAAATGCCAACGCCGAGCCCAGGAATGGCAGGTTTCTTGCTTTGCAAAAAGATCAAGATGATTAATATGGTTAAATATACCAATACGCATTCTTTTGGGGCGGCGCCCTCACTGACAAGGGAAGGTTTGGCGATGAAAACACGGCAAAAATTAATGTGTGGTGCGGTGGCGGCGGCGATGGCGAGTTCCGCCTGGGCGCAAACCAAGCCCTCCGACGAGATCGAAGTGGTCAAGGTGACGGCGCAGAAGCGCAAGGAAGATCCCGCCAAGGTGGCGATGAGCATCACCGCCGTCACCGGCAACCAGCTCCAGGCCGAGCACGTCAACGACTTCACCGACCTGACCCGCGTGGTGCCCAATATCTCCTTCACCGCCGCCAGCGGCAACGGCGGCGCCGGTCCCGGCACCGAGAACATCGAGATCCGCGGCATCAGCTCGACGGCCGGCGCGGCCACCGTCGGCATTTACCTGGGCGATGTCTCGATCACCGTCGGCAACGTCTACACCATGGGCACGGTGGAACCGAAGTTCTTCGACATCGACCGCGTCGAGGTGCTGCGCGGCCCGCAGGCCACGCTGTACGGCGCCAGCTCGATGGGCGGCACCATCAAGTTCGTGCCGAACGAGCCGGATTTGAAGGAGCGCGAATTCACCACCTACGGCGAGCTCTCCAACACCAAGGGCGGCAGCGGCAACTACGCGGCCAACATGGTGGCCAACTTCCCGCTGATCCAGGACGAGCTGGCGCTGCGCATCGGCGTGCAGGCTCAGCACACGGGCGGCTACATCAACCAGGTCGATGGCGACGGCAATGTGCTGGCCCATGACATCAACAAGCTCAGCGACCAGGAACTGCGCGTGGCGCTGAAGTGGAAGCCGATCCGCTCGGTGACCATCACGCCGTCGGTGTACTACCAGAAGGTGGACGCCAAGGATATCGCGGCCTTCAACCTGGACCGCCCTTACTACCAGGCGCAGAAGCAGGTGCGCGAGCCGTCCAAGGATACGCTGCTCACGCCCAGCGTGACCGTCAACTGGGACATGGGCACGATGGACCTGACCTCGGCCACCAGCTACTTCGAGCGCAAGTTCGACCGCACGCAGAACGGCTCGGCCTACAACAGCTATTCGCTGTCGACCTTCCTGACCTCGACCGACGACGGCGGCAAGGCGCCGCCTGAGCTGATCGCCGCCATCGCCGGCCTGCCGTCGGCGGTCTACCTGAACAACCAGGTGCGCCAGGTGTCGCAGGAGTTCCGGCTCGCCTCGCATCCCTACGACGCGGCGGTGTCGCCGTGGACCTGGCTGGCCGGCACCTACTTCTCGAACCAGCACACCAACATCATCGAGAACGATCCGATCTTCGGCGTGACCGATACCTTCAAGAGCTTCGGCTTCGACATTGCCGATCCGGACCTGTTGCCAGGCGCGCGGCCCGGCCAGTTCCCGAACGATAACTCGTTCGCGGGCGCCTTCCACTTCCGCGAGAAGCAGAGCTCGGTCTTCGGCGAGGTCAACTACTACTTCACGCCGGCGGTGCATGCGACCGTGGGCGCGCGCTACCTGAAGGCCGATTCGACGCTGGACCAGCGCAACGGCAACTACCTGGCCGGCGCCGGCAATAACAGCAGCGCGGCCTCGTCGTCGAAGGCGTTCACGCCGAAGTACGCGCTGACATGGGAAGTCAATCCGACCAACACCGTCTACACCAGCGTGGCCAAGGGCTTCCGCCTGGGCGGCAACAACATCTACGTGCCGCCGACCACCTGCTCCCAGGATCTTGCGGCGAACGGTCTGAGCAAAGGACCGGATTCATATTCGGCCGACAGCCTGTGGAGCTACGAGGTCGGCAGCAAGTCGCGCTTCCTCAACAACCGCGTGTCGGTCAACGCCGACGTGTTCTATGTGAAGTGGAAGAACATCCAGCAGGGCGTGTACCTGCCGACCTGCGCCTACACCTACAACGCCAACGCGGGCGACGCCACCAGCAAGGGCTTCGAGTTCGACATCAAGGCCAAGCCGATTTCCGGCCTGACGCTGACCGCCTCGGCCGGCTATGTGAAGGCCGAGCTGTCGAACGACGAGGGATCGCGCAACGGCGTGGTCGGCGCGGTGGCCGGCGCGCAGGTGCAGGGCGTGCCGAAATATAACGCGGCCATCAACGCGACCTACAACTTCGCGGCCTTCGGCGACAAGAGCGCCTACGTGATGGGCGGCATGCAGTGGGTGGGCGCCAGCAAGGGCTCGCTCAATCCCGACCAGACCGACTACAACCGGCCGTCCTACCACAGCACCGATTTCAGCGCCGGCATGTCCATCGACCGCTACAACGTGAGCGTGTTCATCAAGAACGCCTTCGACACCGACACGGTGATCCAGCATCCACAGGTGGCGTCCATCGTGCAGGGTTACCGGCTGGCGCCGCGCAGCATCGGCGTGAGCGTGGCGGCGAAGTTTTAAGCGATAATGCTGCCTTTGATTTCCACGCAAAGGCAGCATCATGAGCATCACGATTTATCACAACAACGCCTGCGGCACCTCGCGCAAGACGCTGGAGGCGATACGCGCCAGCGGCGTCGAGCCGGAGATCGTCGACTACGTCAAGAACCCGCCGTCGCGCGAGGCGTTGAAGGCGATGATCGCCAAGGCCGGCCTGACCGCGCGCGGCGCGATGCGCGACAAGGGCGACTTGTATGAAGAGCTCGGCCTGGCCGACGCCTCGTTGTCGGACGACGCGCTGCTCGACGCCATGATGGCCCACCCCATCCTGATCAACCGCCCCTTCGTGGTGACCGACAAGGGCGTGCGCCTGTGCCGTCCGTCCGAACTGGTGCTGGAACTGCTGTAATGACGCGCCCGCTGCGCTGGCTGTTTCGGCTGATGCTGGCCGCCACGGTCGCCATGACCGCTGCGGCGCGGTTGGCGCATGCGGCACCGGTCCCGGAGGGCTGGGACCTGACGTTCAAGGCCCAGCGGGCGGAGGCGCCGCCGATCCGCAGGGGCTGGAACGACACCTACAACCTCTATCAGGAAATCGACAAGCGCGGCTGGCAGATGCGTTATATGCTGCAGCAGGTGCCGCTGGAGCGCCCGGATGCTGCCGTGTTCGTGCAGGACACCATGCGCCGCCACGGCCTGTTTGTGCAGGGCGAGCGCGCCTATCTGATGCTGGAGCGCGGTTATGCGTCGTTCGATGTGCGACCGGTCAATGCCGACGACGCGCGCCGCCTGATCCGCCGCTACGGCGAGCACGACGGTCCGACGACGACGAACAACCTGGCCTCCATGGACGCCATCCATTGCACGGCCAAGGTTGCCAGGTCGGTGGTCAGTCTGCTGGTCGATGGCAAGTCACGGCAGTATTGGCTGTCCGGCGCGGACTACTGTGAAATACCGGTCGATCTGCTGGCGCCGGTCAAAGAGATGATGTGCGGCGGCCACTGCTACGCCAACAAGATGGTCGACCGTTGGGCGGCGACGCTGGAACGCGATGTCAAGAATTTGCCGGCCACCGGCCCGGTGACCGGCGCGTCGCCGGGCGATGTCCGCACCGGCCTGACATCGCGCCCGGCGGTGCTGCAGGATGCGAACGCCGTCTTGCGCGACGGCGGCACGCCGGAAGCCATGTGCTACCAGCTCAACCAGTTGCTGGACCTGCCGTCGCCTACGCACAAGGGGCAGGGACGCGATTACAAGGATGGCGACGATGCCGGGATCACCGCCGCCATGCTGGCGCTGCTGGGGCGGCTCGATGCGACCTGCACCTACAAGACTGGCTCGCCGATGCTGCACATACTGGTCCGCCGTGCCGAGCCGGCCGTGATCGAGCTGGCGCTGCAACGCGGTTTCCCGGTGAACCAGCTCGATTACCACACGCCGCTTGACGAGGCGATTTTCGAGAAGCGCGAGGACGTCCAGAAAATCCTCCGGCGTGCCGGCGGCGTGCAGCACACCACGGCCGGCAAATAAGTCCGGCTTCAATGAAAAACGGCGCCTGAGGCGCCGTTGTCGTTTAGTGCGTGCGGTTGACCGAGAAGTGGGCCAGCTGCAGCAGCGATTCCTTGTAGACGCTGTCGGGCAGGTCGGCGATCGCGGCGGCGGCGCGTTCGGCCGCCGTCACGGCCTGCTGGCGCGTGTAGTCCAGCGCGCCGCTGGTGGTGATCGCGGCCAGGATGGTGTCGAAGTGCTGCTCGTCGCCCTGCTCGATGCAGCTGCGCACCAGCTCGCGCTGTTCCGGCGTGCCGTTTTCCATCAGGTAGATCAGCGGCAAGGTCGGCTTGCCTTCGCGCAGGTCGTCGCCGACGTTCTTGCCGATCTCGTTGGCGTCGCCGGCGTAGTCCAGCACGTCGTCGATCAGCTGGAAGGCCGTGCCCAGCGAGCGGCCGTATTCGCCGGCCGCTTCGATCTGCGTGTCGTTGCAGCCGGAGATCAGCGCGCCCAGCTCGGCCGCCGCCTCGAACAGCTTGGCGGTCTTGGAGCGGATCACCTGCAGATAGCGTTCCTGGTTGACGTCCGGGTCGTGCATGTTCAGCAGCTGCAGCACTTCGCCTTCGGCGATGACGTTGGTGGCGTCCGACAGGATCTGCATCACGCGCATATTGTTCAGGCCGACCATCATCTGGAAGGAGCGCGAGTACAGGAAGTCGCCCACCAGCACCGAGGCGGCGTTGCCGAACAGTGCGTTGGCGGTGGCGCGGCCGCGGCGCAGCGACGATTCGTCGACCACGTCGTCGTGCAGCAGGGTGGCGGTGTGGATGAACTCCACCACCGCGGCCAGCTCGTGGTGCGCCGTGCCTTTGTATGCGTAGGCGTTGGCCACCAGCAGGACCAGCACCGGCCGGATGCGTTTGCCGCCGGCGCTGATGATGTATTCAGCAATCTGATTGACGAGACTGACCTCGGAATGCAGTTTCTGGCGGATCACCGTGTTGACCGCGTCCATGTCGGCGGCGATCGTGTGGGCGATATTGTTTTGGGTGGCGTTTTGGGTAGCGGCAGACAAGGCGAACCTGTGCGGTAGACTATTGGTGCCGAGATTATACGTCATGCCCCCGCCAAGAGGGGCATAGACCCCCTTACGAGGCAACATGTTTGCCAATTATGTAACGCATCGGCGACGGCAAAATTGTCGACATACCACGCCCGCCGGCATTTGTGAATAGTTTTTGACGCGAAATCCCATCCCATGTATAATCAGCGGTTCCCCGGTTTCCATGCATGCAGTTGTGCCGGCGCCGGACGGAATTTTCTTAACATTTGATGAGGTTTCAAATCATGTACGCGGTCATAAAAACCGGTGGCAAACAATACAAAGTTGTCGCTGGCGAAAAACTTAAAGTAGAACAGATACCGGCAGACATTGGTTCCGAACTCACCATCGATCAGGTCCTCGCCGTTGGCGAAGGCGAGAGCATCAAATTTGGTGCTCCTCTGGTTGAGGGTGCAAAGGTACTGGTTACTGTTGTGGCACACGGTCGTCACGATAAAGTGAAGATTTTCAAGATGCGTCGTCGTAAGCACTACCAGAAGCATCAAGGCCATCGCCAAAATTACACCGAAATCCAAATCGTATCGATCAACGGCTAATCGCCGTTTGCCCGAGAATTAGTATCCAAGGAGTCTTAAATGGCACACAAAAAAGGCGGCGGCACAACGCGAAATGGTCGTGACTCAGAATCAAAACGCCTGGGCGTTAAGGTTTACGGCGGTCAATCGATCAATGCTGGTGGCATCATCATTCGTCAACGCGGCACCCCAGTGCGCGCCGGCGAAGGTGTTGGCATGGGCAAAGACCACACCCTGTTCGCTCTGGTGGACGGCAAGGTCAAGTTCGTAGTCAAGGGCGAAGGTTCGAAGCAATTCGTGACCGTCGTTCCAGCGTAAATAACGCTACCGGCCCGGTGCGCTAGCCGCACGGGTCGTTTTGTAAGGCGCAAGCCTTCAATCGAAAGGCTCTGCCCACGGTAGAGCCTTTTTAGTTTTATGGCGGTACATCATGAAGTTTATCGACGAAGCAAAAATTGAAGTGATCGGTGGTGACGGCGGCAATGGTTGCGCCTCGTTTTGCCGTGAAAAATTCCGCCCGTTCGGCGGCCCTGACGGCGGCGACGGCGGCAAGGGTGGCTCGATCTGGGCCGTAGCGGACCGTAACATCAACACCTTGGTCGATTTCCGCTTCTCCAAGATGCACCGCGGTAAAGACGGTGAGCCTGGCCGTGGCGCCGATTGCTACGGCAAGGGCGCGGACGACATCCACCTGCGCATGCCGGTCGGCACGCTGATCATCGACGACGCCTCCGGCGAAATCCTGGCCGATCTGACCGAACACGGCCAGATGGAACTGCTGGCCAAGGGCGGCGAGGGCGGCTGGGGCAACATCCACTTCAAGACCTCGACCAACCGCGCCCCGCGTCAAAAGACCGAAGGCAAGGAAGGCGAACGCCGCGAAATCCGCCTGGAACTGAAGGTGCTGGCCGACGTCGGCCTGCTGGGCATGCCGAACGCCGGCAAGTCGACCTTTATTTCGGCCGTGTCGAACGCGCGTCCCAAAATTGCCGACTACCCGTTCACCACCCTGCACCCGAACCTGGGCGTGGTCCGCGTGTCGCACGAGAAGAGCTTTGTGATCGCCGACATTCCCGGCTTGATCGAAGGCGCTTCCGAAGGCGCCGGCCTGGGCCACCAGTTCCTGCGCCACCTGCAGCGCACCGGCCTGCTGCTGCACATCGTCGACCTGGCGCCGTTTGAAACCAACGTCGATCCGGTCAAGGAAGCCAAGGCGCTGGTCAACGAGCTCAAGAAGTACGACGCGGCGCTGGTCGACAAGCCGCGCTGGCTGGTGCTCAACAAGCTGGACATGGTGCCGGAAGAGGAGCGCGCCAAGCGCGTCAAGGACTTCATCAAGAAGTTCGGCTTCAAGGGCCCGGTGTTCGAGATCTCCGCGCTGAGCCACGACGGCACGCAGGAGCTGGTCAACGCCATCCAGAAACACCTGGAAGAGAAGCGCCACAGCGAGCAGCGCTCGGAAGAAACCCAGATGACGGAAGAGGCGCGCGGCATCTCGTCCATCGATCCGGACGATCCACGCTTCAAGATCCTCGACTAACCCTCGACGTTTCCTATGTATTAACGGCATAATCACAGATCAGCTGATTATGCCTTTCCATCTCGGCGCCCGTCCTGCCACCGCGGGGCGCGTCCGTTATCGGCAGAGCCGGGCGAACCGCCCGCCAAATCACAGCATTGAACCCTCTTTCATCCGCTTGTTTTGAGAATGCTTTTGAAAAGCCTGTGCCCATGAATTCTGTCATCCAAAAAGCTACCCGCATCATCATCAAGGTCGGCTCGTCGCTGGTCACCAACGACGGACGCGGGCTGGACCACGCCGCCATCGCGCGCTGGGCCGCCCAGATCGCCGCCTTGCGCGCGCTGGGCAAGGAAGTGGTGCTGGTGTCGTCCGGCGCCATCGCCGAGGGCATGCTGCGGCTGGGCTTTGAGCAGCGCCCCACCGACATCCACGAATTGCAGGCCTGCGCGGCCGTCGGCCAGATGGGCCTGGCGCAAATCTACGAGACCAGCTTCCGCGCCCACCAGCTGGGCACGGCGCAAGTGCTGCTGACCCACGCCGACCTGGCCGACCGCGAGCGCTACCTGAACGCGCGCTCGACGCTGACAACCTTGCTGCGGCTGGGCGTGGTGCCGATCATCAACGAGAACGACACCGTCGTCACCGACGAAATCAAGTTCGGCGACAACGACACGCTGGGCGCGCTGGTGGCCAACCTGATCGAGGCCGACGCGCTGATCATCCTGACCGACCAGCAGGGCCTGTACAGCGCCGATCCGCGCAAGGACCCGTCGGCCGTGCTGATCCAGCAGGGCCGCGCAGGCGACGTGGCGCTGGAAGCGATGGCGGGCGGCGCCGGCAGCAGCCTGGGGCGCGGCGGCATGCTGACCAAGATCCTGGCCGCCAAGCGGGCCGCCAAGTCGGGCGCGCACACGGTGATCGCCTACGGCCGCGAGCACGACGTGCTGGAACGCCTGGCGGGCGGCGAGGCCATCGGCACCGAGCTGGCGGCGCAGACCGGCCACCTGACGGCGCGCAAGCAGTGGATGGCCGACCATCTACACACGGCGGGCCAGGTGGTGCTGGACGCGGGCGCGGTGCAGAAGCTGAGCAAGGAAGGCAAGTCGCTGCTGCCGATCGGCGTGGTGGAGGTGAAGGGCGAGTTCGGGCGCGGCGCGGTGATCACCTGCGTCGGCGCGGACGGCGCGCCGGTGGCGCGCGGGCTGTCGAACTACACCAGCGCCGAAACGCGCCGCATCATGCGCAAGCCATCGAGCGAGATCGAGGCCGTGCTCGGCTTCGTCGAGGGCCAGGAGCTGATCCACCGCGACAACCTGGTGCTGGTTTAAAAAAATTCGGGTCTTATGATGTCATCGCCTCTCCCGCCGGCTGCCGCCCCATCCGCGACGGCCGCGCGGCCAGCACGGACGCGGCGTCCGCTGCGTACCGCTTTCGTGTTGTTGATCTTCGCCATCAGCCTGGTGCCGGCTATCGCCACCATCTGGACCGGCGCGTCGAGCGCCAGCGACCTGCTGGAGATGCGCCCGCTGGCGCCGCTGCCGACCCATTGGGAAGGCCGCTGGTTCGACTTCGACAAGAACTACCGCAATTTCGAAAAAGGCTATTCCGACCACCTGGGCCTGCGCAGCCTGATGGTGCGCACCAAGAACGAGCTCGATTTCAGGCTGTTCAACTCCTCGCGCCGCGTGTACTTCGGCAAACAGGACGAGATCTATGGACACAAGATCTCCGACATTGAGCTGCCCGCCACCGAGCACGCGCTGGACACGCCGGCCAAGGCCGAAGCGGTCTACCGCGCGATGCGTCAATTGGCGGCGCGGCTGGAGGCGCAGGGGACCACGCTGGTGCTGCTCACGCCGATCAGCAAGCAGTACTTCACGCAGGACCGCATTCCACGCTTCATGCCGCGCCTCCCGCAAGAGTCGCATTTCATGCAGCTATACCGGCGCTTCCAGCAGACCCCCGAGTTCCATTTCGTCGACGTCCAGGGCATCATGGCGGCCTCGCGGGGCAAGTTTCCGCTCTTCTTCCGCCAGGACTTCCACTGGACCGATCTGTCGGCGCTGAAGGTGTCCGAGGCGGCGACCAACACCATCGCCAGCCTGGAAGGCTTGCCCCCCGCGTGGCGCCACGAGCTGGCCTACCACGATGAGGCCTTCGAGGGGTCGGAATCCCGCTTTGCCGGGCTGCTCAGCAGCAAGCCGCTGATGGAGCCGATGCTGACCAAGACCTGGCAGGATGTCCACCAGACCACGCCGATGGATGCGCGCCAGACCGGGTTCGAATTCATCACCGACAAGGTGAAGGGGCGCGGCCTGCTGCCGCCCACCTGCTTGTACGGCAACAGCTTCGGCGACGGCATGACGCGCGCCGGTTTGCAGGATCACTTTGAGCAGTTCTTGCGGCTTGACCGCACCATGTTCATCCTCGATACGCCGCAGGCGACGCGTGGCCGCTGCAAATACCTGATTGTGCAGATGCTCGACAGCTCGGCCGGCATCTGGATCGAGCTGGCCAAATAATCGCTTAACTCTGGATTCTTCATGGTATTTTCATCGCCGGGATTTTTGTTTCTGTTCTTCCCCTGTTTCTTCGCCTTGTACTGCATGTTGCCCAGGCTCTGGCGCAACGGCTTCATCCTGCTGGCCAGCGTGGTGTTCTATCTGCTGGGAGCGGGTGCGCTGACCGTTGTCGCGCTGGTGCTGCTGGCGGCCAACTGGCGCCTGGCCATCCTGAGCGGCGCGCTGCGCCGCGACGAGCGGCGCGGGCCCCAGGCCAAGCTGGCGCTGGGCCTGGCGCTGGTGCTCAACCTGGCGCCGCTGATCGCCTACAAATACCTGGGCTTCCTGGCGCAGCTGCTGGCCGATGTGAGCGGCGTGCAGCTGCTGGAGAACGTCGCCAGGCTGGGGTTGGTGCTACCGCTGGGGATTTCGTTTTATGTGTTCCACTTCCTGTCTTACCAGGCCGACGTCTACGCGCGCCGCATCCAGCCGGAGCGCAGCCTGCACAAGTTTGCGATCTACATCTTCCTGTTCCCGCACCTGATCGCCGGGCCGGTGGTGCGCTTTGCCGAAGTCCGGGAACAGCTCGACATCAAGCGCCGCGCGCTGGTGGGCAGCGACGTGTTCTGGGGCTTGAACCTGTTCATCATCGGCCTGTCGAAAAAGCTGCTGATCGCCGATCCGCTGGGCTCGGTGGTGGATCTCATGCACCGGTCCGATTTCGTCCTGAGCACTTACGCCGCCTGGCTGGGCGCCGTGTGCTATTCGTTCCAGATCTACTTCGATTTTTCCGGCTACACCGACATGGCGATCGGCATGGCGCGCATGATGGGCTTCCGCTTTCCGCGCAACTTCAACCGGCCGTACGCGGCCACCAGCGTCACCGAATTCTGGCAGCGCTGGCACATGACGCTGTCGCGCTTTTTCCGCGACTACGTCTACATTCCGCTGGGCGGCAACCGCGGTTCCACCTTCAAGACCTACCGCAACCTGTTCGTGGTGTTCGGCCTGTGCGCGTTGTGGCACGGCGCCGCCTATACCTTCCTGGTGTGGGGACTGGGCCACGGCTTGCTGATCGCGCTGGAGCGCGCGGGCGTGCTGAACACGGCCCGGTGGCGTCTCGGCGGCTTGCCGGTGTTCCTGCTGGCGACCGTGTTGTGGGTGCCGTTCCGCGCCGACAGCCTGGCGCAGAGCGGCACCTTGTTGCGGGCGATGTTTGGCGGCGAGCCGTCGGTGCCGCTGTGGAACCCTGCCCACATCATGCTGGCCGACCCCAAGGTGATTTTCCTGCTGCTGTTGTCGGCGATGATCTGCCTGGCGGGGGACCGCTGGTTCCTGCGGCTGCGCAATATGAGCTTCCGCCGCCCCAAGCTGGTCGGCGCCTACAGCCTGGTGCTGTACGTGCTGTCCTGCCTGTCGGTGGTGGAGGGCGGTTTCAATCCCTTCATTTACTTCCAGTTTTAAGCGCCGACGTTGTCCGGCATCGGGGTTTTGCTGCGGTAGTCGCACAGGTCCAATTGCATGCAGTTCCAGCATTCGGGCTTGCGCGCCTTGCAGGTGTAGCGGCCGTGCAGGATCAGCCAGTGGTGCGCGTCCTGCAGGAATTCCTTCGGCACGAACTTCAGCAGCTTTTGTTCGACGATGTCGACGTTCTTGCCCGGCGCCAGGCCGGTGCGGTTGGCGACGCGGAAGATGTGCGTGTCCACCGCCATGGTCGGCTCGCCGAAGGCGGTGTTCATCACCACGTTGGCGGTCTTGCGGCCCACGCCCGGCAGGGCTTCCAATGATTCACGGTCGCGCGGCACCTCGCCGCCGTGCAGCTCCACCAGCATCTTGCAGGTCGCGATGACGTTCCTGGCCTTGGTCTTGTACAGGCCGATGGTCTGGATGTAGGTCTTCAGTTCCTCTTCGCCCAGGTCCAGGATGGCTTGCGGCGTGTTGGCCACCGGGTACAGCTTGCGCGTGGCCTTGTTGACGCCGACGTCGGTGGCCTGCGCCGACAGCAGCACGGCGATCAGCAGTTCGAACGGCGTCGTGTATTCCAGTTCGGTTTCAGGCTTGGGGTTGGCTGCGCGGAAGCGCACGAACATTTCGTAGCGTTTGGCTTGATTCATTGTTGTTGGTCTTGTTCCTTTTTCAGGCGCGCCCGTTCCATCGCGGCGGCGATGATGGCGCGCTTGCGTTCCTTCTCCGCTTCGCCGGCGGCGTCGGCCGGATCGAGCGCGTGCACCGCCGCCATCTTGGCGACGGCCTTGGCGGCCAGGCGGGCGTCGTTCTCGTCGCGCTCGCGCCGCAGCCGCATGGCGCGGAAGTCATGCCGTTCGCGCGCGGCGTCGGCGTCGGCCTGGCGCCAGGCGTCCCAGCCGGTGGTCTCGGTGACCGGGTACATGACGATGCAGTCGACCGGGCAGGGGTTGACGCACAGGTCGCAGCCGGTGCACAGGTCCGGCACCACCGTGTGCATCAGCTTGGCCGCGCCGACGATGGCGTCGACCGGACAGGCCTGGATGCACAGCGTGCAGCCGATGCACAGCGACTCGTCGATGTAGGCCACCGCGCGCGGCCGCTCCAGGCCGTTGACGGGGTTGAGCGGGATGACCGGGTAGCCGGTGACCGCCGACAGCCGGGCGATGCCTTCCGCGCCGCCGGGCGGGCACTGGTTGATGGCGGCCGCGCCGGCGGCGATCGCCTCGGCGTACGGTCGGCAGCCGTCGTAGCCGCACTTGGTGCACTGCGTCTGCGGCAGGACGTCTTCGATGCGGTCGGCGAGGGTGAGGGTGGCGGTGGGCTGCACGGCGAGACTCGTTGCGTTAAAACGCCATTATCCGATATCTGCGCCGCCCGGCGCCAAAAAACCTTTTATTCGGCGCGTGTTTTCGCCGGCCACACGCGGCGCACGGTCATCCGTTCCAATTCCTCCGCGTGCAGGCTGAGCGCCGGCTTGATCAAGTCGCTGCGGCTGACGATGCCGATCAGCCGGCGCGTATGGGCGTCGCTGACCACCGGCAGCCGCTCCAGCTGGTGCACCGCCAGCCGCGTGGCCAGCGCACGGCAGGTTTCGTCGGCCAGCGCGAAGATCGGCACGTTGACGCCGAACAGTTCGCCCACGGTGACGGAGCCGGCGGCGCGCTCGCCGTCCAGCGCGGGCCGGTCCAGCATGCCCAGCAGCGCGCCGTCGCGCGTGACCGGGAAGGCGCGGTGGCGCTGCGCCGCGCCGAAGTGGCTGGCCAGCACCTCGACGATGGGCCGCTGCGCGTCGATGCTGTCGGGCGTGGCGGTCATCACCTCGGCCACGCTGTGGCGCTCCATCGGATCGATGCCGTATTCGCGGTAGATGTGGTGGCCGCGGCGGGCGATCTTTTCGGTCAGGATGGAGCGATGCATGGTGATCACGGTGAAGGCGTAGGCCACGGTGGACGCGGCCAGCACCGGCAGCACGGCGTTGATGTCGTGCGTGAGCTCGAACGCGAACACCACCGCCATCACCGGCGCGCGCATCATGCCGCCCAGCGTGGCGGCCATGAACACCAGCGGCCACACGGCCGGCGTGTGGCCGGGCAGCCAGGGGCCGAGCAGCGCGCCCAGGCCGGCGCCCAGCATCAGCAGCGGCGCCAGCACGCCGCCGGAGGTGCCCGATCCCAGCGCCAGCAGCCAGATCACGGCCTTGACCAGCAGCAGCGCGGCGATGGCGCTGGCGGCCAGGTGGTTGTTGAGCAGGTCGCCGATGACGTCGTAGCCCACGCCCAGCGCGCGCGGCTGCAGGTAGCCGCCGATGCCGACCGCCAGCCCGCCCAGCGCGGGCCACCACATCCAGTGCAGCGGCAGCTTGTGGAAGCCGTCCTCGACGCGGTACAGCGCGGTCGACAGCAGCCACGCCAGCGCGCCGCACAGCACGCCGGCGATCAGGCAGGACAGCAGGGCCGACGGCGGCAGCGCGGCGGTCTGCAGCGGGAACAGCGGGCCGCTGTCGAGCAGCAGCGGGCGCAGGAAGCCAGCCACGGCGCAGGCCACGGCCACCGGGGCCAGGCTGCGCGGGCGCAGTTCGAACAGCAGCAGTTCCAGCGCCAGCAGCAGCGCGGCGATGGGCGTGCCGAAGATGGCCGTCATGCCGGCCACGGCGCCGGCCACCAGCAGCGCCTTGCGCTCGGCGCCGCTGAGGTGGAAGTGCTGCGCGATCAGCGAGCCGACCGCGCCGCCGGTCATGATGATCGGGCCCTCGGCGCCGAACGGGCCGCCGCTGCCGATGGCGATGCCGGAGGCGAGCGGCTTGAGCACCGCCACCTTGGGCGACATGCTGCTCTTCTTGAACAGGATCGCCTCGATCGCTTCCGGAATGCCGTGGCCGCGGATCTGCTCGGAGCCGTAGCGCGCGATCAGGCCGATCACCAGGCCGCCGATCACCGGCACCGCGATGACCCAGGCGCCCAGCGTGTGCGCGGCCGGCGAGACCGCCTCGGTCGAGAGCCGCTGGAAGAAGAACAGGTTGGTGAAGAAGCTGATGGCGTGCAGCAGCAGGTCGGCGGTCAGCGTGCTGAGCGCGCCGACCACGGCGGCGATGGCGGCGATCAGCACCAGCCGGGCGTTGCCGTCGAAGTCGCGGCGGTTGTCGTAGTTATTCTGCATGGTCGTCCCGGTCGAGTTTGGGGATGGTGAAGACGCCGTCGAGCGACAGCAGTTCGGCGCGGTGCAGCTCGGCCAGCTGGCTGAGCATGGCCTCGCCGTCCTTGAGCAGGTGGACTTCGACCCGGCGGCGGTCGGTGTCGCTGACGCGCCGCTCGACCAGCCCGCCGGCCTCGCAGCGCGACACCAGCGCCACCACGCCGTGCGGCTTGGCTTGCAGCCGCTCGGCCAGTTCGCCGACGGTGGCCCAGTCGCGGCCGGGATAGCCCTTCAGGTGCAGCAGCAGCAGGTACTGCAGCGGGGTGATGCCCTTGGCCTGCACCACGTCTTCGGAAAAGCGTTCGAAGCGCCGCATCTGGTAGCGGAATTCGGACAGGGCGGCGAAGTCGGCCTTGTCGAGCGGGGGCGGGCGTGAGGGCATGGCTGCGGCAGGGAATTGGAAAGCGCCAAATATATCACGCCATGATATAAATTGTCCGGACAAAAAAAATCCCCGCGCGGGCGGGGATCTTGCCGGGAGCAGGGCTTAGCCGTGCTTTTTGATGAACTCGGTGATCTTCGGGCACACCACTTCGCGCCAGCGGCGGCCGGAGAAGATGCCGTAGTGGCCGGCTTGCGGCGCCACGAAGTCCTGTTGCATGTCGGCCGGGATGCCGCTGCACAGGTCGTGCGCGGCCTGGGTCTGGCCGGCGCCGGAGATGTCGTCCAGTTCGCCCTCGACGGTGAACAGCGCCACGGTGGTGATGTCCTGCGGACGCACCGGCTTGCCGCCGACCGTCCACGTGCCCTTGGGCAGCGCGAAGTCCTGGAACACGGTCTTGATGGTGTCCAGGTAGTATTCGGCCGGCATGTCCAGCACGGCGTTGTACTCGTCGTAGAACTTGCGGTGGCTGTCGGCCGGCTCGTCGTCGCCCTCGACCAGGTGCATGTAGAACTCGCGGTGGCTCTGCGCGTGGCGGCCCGGGTTCATGGCGATGAAGCCGGCGTGTTGCAGGAAGCCCGGATACACCTTGCGGCCGAAGCCCGGATAGTTGGGCGGCACCGAGTAGATCACGGTGTTTTCAAACCACGAGAATTTCTTTTCGGTGGCCAGGTTGTTGACCTGCGTCGGCGAGCGGCGCGGGTCGATCGGGCCGCCCATCATGGTCATGGTCTTCGGCAGCTTCGGATCCTTGGCGGTGGCCATCAGCGAGATCGCCGCCAGCACCGGCACGGTCGGCTGGCAGACCGAGATCACGTGCACGTCCGGGCCCAGCATGCGGATGAAGTCCTGCACGTAGTAGATGTAGTCGTCCAGGTGGAACGCGCCTTCAGATAGCGGTACCATCCGGGCGTCGGTCCAGTCGGTGATGTAGACGTCGTGATCGTGCAACAGGCCGCGCACGGTGTCGCGCAGCAGCGTCGAATGGTGGCCGGACAGCGGCGCCACCAGCAGCACGGTCGGCTGTTTCAGGGCCTTGGTTTTCTTGTCGTCCAGGTCCTTCTTGAAATGGATCAGGCGGCAGAAAGGCTTGTGCAGCACCACCTGCTCGATGATGCCGATGGTTTCGCCCTTGACTTCGGTGCTGTCGATTTCAAACGCCGGTTTCTCGTAATCCTTGCCCAGCCGGTACATCAACTCGTAACCGGCCGCGATGCGTTGCGAAAACGGCGTGTGCGCCAATGGCGAGACGGGATTGGTGAACATCTTGGAGGACGCGTCGGCCCATTGCATCAGAGGCGTCAGGAACGAGCGTTGCATTTCGTGCAGGTGGTAGAGCATATGTATTCCTGGGGTCAAGAGCTTGGTGCGATGCACCAATACCATACATCATAAGCCAAATTATAGAATTTTTGTTCGTGACGTAAAGCATTCCAAAATACTGTCGGGCAAGCCTACGTAGTATCCACAATGATGGCGTGGTCAAATAATAATAGAGCAGGATCAAAAAAAAAGCAGCGTTTCCGCTGCTTTCGTGTAGGACAACTGCTAGTAGTGCTTAGTCGAAGACCGGCGTTTCCACGCCCAGCACCTTGTGCAGCTTCGGCGAGGTGGTGGTGTATTGCATGTGGATCTTCTTGTCCGGGAAGATGTACGGCGCGGCGCCGAAGGCGGCCAGCGCGGCTTCGTGGAAGCCCGACAGGATCAGCTTTTTCTTGCCCGGATAGGTGTTGATGTCGCCCACGGCGAAGATGCCCGGCACGTTGGTCTCGAACTTCTCGGTGTTCTGCACCTTCAGCTGGCGGCGCTCGATGTCCAGGCCCCATTCGGCGATCGGACCCAGCTTCGGCGACAGGCCGAAGAACACCAGCAGCATGTCCAGCGGCACGCGGCGGGTGACGCCGTCGGCGCCGGTCACTTTCAGATGGTTCAGCTTGCCGTCGTCGCCGGCTTCGTAGCCGGTGGCCTGGCCGATGATCAGCTGCATCTCGTATTCATCGCACAAGGCTTTCATCTTGGCGACCGAGGCTGGCGCGGCGCGGAAGTCCTCGCGGCGGTGCAGCAACACGACCGACTCGGCCTTGCCGACGAAGTTCAGCGCCCAGTCCAGCGCGGAGTCGCCGCCGCCGCAGATGACCAGGTTCTTGCCTTCGAAGATGGCAGGGTCCTTGACCTTGTAGTGCAGCTGCGAGCCTTCGAACACTTCGATGCCGTCCACCTTCAGCGTGCGCGCCTGGAACGAGCCGACGCCGGCCGCGATGAAGATGGTCTTGGTGATGAACTGGGTGCCGGTGCTGGTTTCAACGTCGAAACGGCCGTCGTCGCGGCGCGCGACCTTGGTCACTTCCTGGCCCAGGTGGAAGGTCGGCTCGAACGGCTCGATCTGCTTGAGCAGGTTGTCAGTCAGTTCCTGGCCGGTGCACGACGGCACGGCGGGGATGTCGTAGATCGGCTTGTCGGGATACAGTTCCACGCATTGTCCGCCCACCGCGCTCAGCGAATCGATCACGTGGGCTTTGATTTCCAGCAGGCCGAGTTCGAAGACCTGGAACAGGCCGACCGGGCCGGCGCCGATGATGACGGCATCGGCTTCGATGACGCCAGGAGGAGTGACAGTGCTATTCATACGTGGTTTCCTGTTAATTCGATAATGGTTAGGCAACACTGGGCTGCGCGGCGGCTGTCGCCAGCGGACGCGGAAGGCGCTGCCCTGGGCTGCCTGGCCAGACGCGGGGTCTTAGCGTACCAGCAGGTGCAGCTTTTCTTTGACGTCCTTGAACTGCTCCGCTTCCGGCAGCGGCGGGATGGTCTTGGTGATCGACGGCCAGTTGCGGGCCAGGTCGACGTTGATCTTGATGAATTGCTGCTGGTCGCCCGGCACGTCTTCCTCGGCGAAAATCGCGTTGACCGGGCATTCGGCCACGCACACGGCGCAGTCGATGCACTCGTCGGGATCGATGGCGAGGAAGTTCGGGCCTTGGCGGAAACAATCTACCGGGCAAACATCGACGCAGTCCGTGTAACGGCAGCTGATGCAAGATTCGGTGACAACGTGGGTCATAACAGTCCTATCAATGTTGGTGTGCAGCGGCGTCGGTGGCGGTGGGATGGCCCGGCTAACCTCGGCAAAGCACTGTATTTTAAGGTAATTCGCTATTTCTCACAAACTGCGCTTATATACAATACCTATAAGCAAATGCGTTCGGGGAGCATGGGCGGGCGGAGATGGATCGCAATTTGATGTCGAACAAGTTTCGGCCGGTGCTGGCGCGGCTGCGGCGCAACTGGCATCATGTCGCCTTCTTAATTGACCGAGGATGCCGGATGGCTGACATCAACATCGTGCAGGCGCACCACCTGGCGCCTGAGCAGGCCCGCGCGGCCGCCCAACAAGTGGCCGACAAGCTGGCCGAACAATTCGAACTGGAATGCGCCTGGGACGGCGATGTGTTGCGCTTCGAGCGCAGCGGCGTCAGCGGTTCGCTGAGCCTGCTGCCGGACCAGGCCAGGCTGCATATCGCGCTGGGCTTCCTGTTCAGCGCGTTCTCGTCGCAGATCGAGGCCAAGGTGGCCGACAAGATGCGCCGGGTGTTTTCCGCCGCATGAAAAAACCCGGCTCAGGCCGGGTTTTGTTTATTTCAGACCTTCGATCAGGTCGATGTACTGCTGCCTGGCGTCGTCCAGCGAGGTGCCTTTCAGGGCGGCCCAGGCGTCGAACTTGGCGCGGCCGACGAAGTCGGTCATGCCGGGACGCTCGCCGGTGGCGTCGCCCGCCGAGCCCTGCTTGAACAGCGCGTAGATCTTCAGCAGCGTCATGTTGTCCGGGCGCTCAGGCAGGTTCTTGGAATCCAGCTGGGCTTGCGCGAATTGCTCTTCTAAACTCATCACTTCTCCTCGGTAGGTGGGGTACGCGCCATCATACCCGCAGCCGCCGCGAAAACCGCTAGAGGGTCTCCTCAAAAACAGAACGGCGGACCAGCCGGTCCGAAGACCTGGCTTGTCCGCCGTTTCCGGTGCCCTCGCGGGCACTGGCACCGCGGCGAGAACGCCGCGTGCCGGCCTGCGCTTACTTCTTCTTCGTCGGGTTGACTGCCGACTTCAGGGTCGCGCCAGCCGAGAATTTTGGGGTTTTCGACGCGGCGATCTTGATCGCTTCGCCGGTTGCAGGATTGCGGCCTTTGCGGGCTGCGCGCTTCGCTACGGAGAAGGTGCCGAAGCCGGTGATGCCTACCGTGTCGCCTTTTTTCAGACGCTCGGTGATGATGGCGATCAGAGTATTCACTGCACCGTTGGCGGCAGCAGCGGACACTTCAGTGCGTTTCGCAAATTCTGCAATCAATTCGCCTTTTTTCATTACTACCTCCTTGGTTATTAGAGCGCGCAGATTAGCATAAATATTGTCAAATGTAATGGTTTCTGTACGAAGTAGCCCTTGCAGTAGCTGCCGTGCCACGCTGCAGTGCAATAAAACCCCCGTGTTTACTGGCTCTACGCGATGCGCGCGGCGCCGCATCGCGCTGCAAAAAGGTTTATGATGAGACGATCCAGGACGGGAAATCATGACCTTTTCAGACGAGACACTGATTGCTTATGCCGACGGCGATCTGGACGACGCCACCCGCCGCGCCGTCGAATCCGCCATGCGCCGCGACAGCAGCATCGGCCGCCGCGTGGCGCGCCTGCGTGCCGCGCGCGACGAGCGCTACGCGGACCA
>NZ_WWCX01000008.1:0-124330 GCF_009857655.1 Duganella vulcania | reverse complement strand
ACGCCGGAGCGGGCGCCCTTGGCGCTCGGCGCCGGGCCGGACGGCGCGCGCCGGCTCGGATCCGGCGCGTTGCCCTCGCCCGCCGACCACGACGGGATCAGGTGCTTGTCGCCATTGCCGATCAGGTCGCCACGGCCCATGGCCACCAGCGCCTCGCGCAGGATCGGCCAGTTCTCCGGGTCCTGGTAGCGCAGGAAGGCCTTGTGGGTGCGGCGGATCTTGCCGCTGCGCGCGGTCTCGACCACTTCCGACTCCGCGGTCACCTTGTGCAGCGGGTTCTTGCGCGTGTGGTACATGGTGGTGGCCATCGCCATCGGCGTCGGCATGAAGGTCTGCACCTGGTCCAGCTTGAAGTTGTTCTTCTTCAGCCACAGCGCCAGGTTCAGCATGTCGAGGTCGGTCGTGCCGGGGTGGGCCGCGATGAAGTACGGGATCAGGTATTGCTTCTTGCCCGCCTCCAGCGAGAAGCGGTCGAACATTTCCTTGAACTCGTCGTAGGCGCCGATGCCCGGCTTCATCATCTTCGACAGCGTGTTTTCTTCCGTGTGCTCCGGCGCGATCTTCAGCAGGCCGCCCACGTGGTGGGTCACCAGTTCCTTGACGTACTCGGGCGAGCGCACCGCCAGGTCGTAGCGCAGGCCCGACGAGATCAGGATCTTCTTCACGCCGGGAATCGCGCGCGCCTTGCGGTACAGCGAGATCAGCTTGCTGTGGTCGGTGCCCAGGTTGACGCAGATCGACGGGTACACGCACGACAGGCGGCGGCAGGTTTCCTCGATCTTCGGGTCCTTGCAGGCCAGCCGGTACATATTGGCGGTGGGGCCGCCCAGGTCGGAGATGGTGCCGGTGAAGCCCTTGGTCTTGTCGCGGATGTGCTCGATCTCGCGCAGGATGGACGGCTCCGAGCGGCTCTGGATGATGCGGCCCTCGTGCTCGGTGATCGAGCAGAAGGTGCAGCCGCCGAAGCAGCCGCGCATGATGTTGACCGAGAAGCGTATCATTTCCCACGCCGGAATGCGCGCCTTGCCGTAGGACGGATGCGGCGCGCGCGCGTAGTTCATGTCGTACACGCCGTCCATCTCGTCCATGCGCAGCGGCAGCGGCGGCGGGTTGAGCCAGACGTCGCGCTCGCCGTGCGCCTGCACCATGGCGCGGGCGTTGCCGGGGTTGGACTCCAGGTGGAACACGCGCGAGGCGTGCGCGTACATCACCGGATCGGTGCTGACGGTTTCGTACGACGGCAGCCGCACCACGGTCTTGTTGTGCTTTTCCTTGGCCATGGCCAGGCGCTCTTCGCGGCTCATGATGCGGATCGGCTTGACCACTTCGGCCGGAGCGGGCGCGGCGGCGTCGCCGCCGTTGCTGGTGGCGCACGACGCGGTGTTCTGCTGCACCATCATGTACGGATCGGGATGGGCGTCGACCTTGCCCGGCACGTCCACGCGGGTGCTGTTGTGCACGCCCCAGTCCTCGCCAGGCAGCCAGCCGGCCGGCACCATGAAGGCGGTGCCGCGCAGGTCGCGGATGGACTTGATGTCCTCGCCGGCCGCCATGCGGTGGGTCAGGTCGACCAGCGCGCGCTCGGCGTTACCGAAGATCAGCAGGTCGGCCTTGGAATCGGTCAGCACCGAGCGGCGCACCTTGTCCGACCAGTAGTCGAAGTGGGCGATGCGGCGCAGCGAGGCCTCGATCGAGCCGATCACCACCGGCGTACCGGGGAAGGCTTCGCGCACGCGCTGGGCGTACACGGTGACGGCGCGGTCGGGCCGCTTGTTCGGCTCGGCGTTGGCGGTGTAGGCGTCGTCCGAGCGGATCTTGCGGTCGGCCGTGTAGCGGTTGACCATCGAATCCATATTGCCGGCCGTGATGCCGTAGTACAGGCGCGGCTTGCCCAGCACACGGAAGGCCTCGGCCGACGTCCAGTCCGGCTGCGAGATGATGCCGACGCGGAAGCCCTGGGCCTCCAGCAGGCGGCCGACCAGCGCCATGCCGAAGCTCGGATGGTCGATGTAGGCGTCGCCGGTGACGAGGATGACGTCGCACTCGTCCCAGCCCAGCGCATCCATTTCGGCGCGGGACATCGGGAGGAAAGGCGCAGCGGCAGCGCGGGCAGACCGCTTCGGGACGGTCGCAAATAAATTGGTAGGGGAGCTCATATCGGACAGCATTGTACCGGAAATGCCCCCGGTCCGCTTGTGCCTGAAAGAAAAATTCTTTTACTATTCAATCACTTGAGTGAAAATGATGACGGATTCACATTGCTATAGTCAGCAACTTTGCTATAACGGTTAGATACCTATCGCTGGGAGACCATTATGCGACGCAGACTCTATTTCATGCTGCCCGACGTGCCGAGCGCCCGCGCCATGCTGGATGAATTGCTGCTGGCCCGCATCGAGATCGGCCACATGCGCTTCATGGCCAGGGACCCGCTGCCCTCGGACATGCCGGACGTGAACTTCATGCAGAAAACCGACCTGATCCATGGAGCCCAGCTGGGTGTGGTGATCGGCGCCATCGTCGGCCTGGGCGCCGGCGTGTTCCTGACGCTGTTCCCGATGGACGGCATGACCTTGCGCACCGCCGCCATCCTGCTGGTCACGCTGGCCGGGGCGATCTTCGGCGGCTGGGCCTCGGGCATGAACGCGGCGGCCGTGCCGAATTCGCGCCTCAAGCCGTTCGCCTCGCGCATCGAGCAGGGGCAGGTGCTGTTGATCGTCGACGTGCCGGTGCGGCGGGTCGAAGAAATCGAAGAGATGATCGCCAAGCGTCATCCCGAAATCAGCTTTGGCGGTATGGAACCGCCGATGCTGGCGTTTCCGTAACGCCGGCTGCCCGGGGACTTAGGTTCCCCGGGTTCTCCCCGTCTTAAATCCCCATGCTCGACAGGATGTTGCCCAGCTCACGCAGGGCCGGCTCCAGTTGCGGATGCCGCACGGCGAACTTGGCCGAAATTTCCTGCGTGCGCTCGGCCAGGCCGTAGGTCGTGCTCTCGTCCGGCGCGGCCTCGGCGGCGCGGCGTTCCAGCAACTGCTTGATGTCGCCGTCCAGCTGCGTCAGCAACTGCTTCAACTCATCATCGATCGGGCCGGCGCTGGCCAGGTGGTTGCGCAGGGTACTCAGTGATGCCTTCAGATTGCTTTCCATATCTATCCCTAGTCGGTAAATTTCGTGGCGACGTAAAGTTCTTCGACTTTGGCGCGCGCCCACGGGGTCTTGCGCAAGAATTTCAGGCTGGACTTGATGCTCGGATCACTGATGAAGCAATTGATGTCGATCCGTCGGCTCAGCTGTTCCCAGCCGTAATGCGCGTGCAAACGGGTCACGATGGCTTCCAGCGTCACGCCGTGCAGTTCGTTACTCATGGTTGTATCTTACTCATAAAATGAAAGGGCCGGACGCGATTCTTACACAAATCGCGCCCGGCCCTGCTTCCCTGTCCAGCCTGGAGCTTACTTTTCAGTCAAGCCACGGCGCTCCAGCAGCGGTTCGATGCGGGCATCGCGGCCGCGGAAGTTGCGGAACATCTGCATCGCATCCATGCTGCCGCCGCGCGACAGCAGCATCTTGCGGAACCAGTCGCCGTTCTTGCGCAGCATGCCGCCGTTCTCGGTGAACCAGTTGACGGTGTCGGCATCCAGCTTCTCCGACCACAGGTAGCCGTAGTAGCCGGCCGAATAGCCGCCCGCGAACACGTGCGAGAAGTAGGTGGTGCGGTAGCGCGGCGGCACCGGCGCGTAGTCGACGCCGGCGGCCTTGAGCGACGCCGCCTCGAAGGCCAGCACGTCGGCCGGGATCTGCGACGCGTCCAGCTGGTGCCATTTCTGGTCCAGGATGGAGGCGGCCAGGTACTCGGTGGTGCGGTAGCCTTCATTGAATTTCTTCGACGCGATCACCTTGTCCAGCAGCGCCTGCGGCATCGGCTCGCCGGTCTGGTAGTGCTTGGCGTAGTTGGACAGCACCTCGGGCCAGACCGACCACATCTCGTTGACCTGCGACGGGAACTCGACGAAGTCGCGCGGCACGCGGGTGCCGGCGCAGCGCGGGTAGTTCACGTCGGAGAACATGCCGTGCAGCGCGTGGCCGAACTCGTGGAAGGCCGTGCGCAGCTCGTCGTAGGTGAGCAGCGTCGGCTCGCCGGCGTTCGGCTTCGGAATGTTGAGGTGGTTGGCGATCACCGGATGCGTGCCCATCAGTCTGGACTGCGACACGTAGGCGTTCATCCACGCACCGCCGCGCTTGTTGCTGCGGGCGTAGTAGTCGCCGATGAAGATGGCCAGCTGCTTGCCGTCCGCATCGAACACGTCCCACACGCGCACGTCGGGATCGTAGACCGGCAAGTCCTTGCGCTCCTTGAACGTCAGGCCGTAGACCTTGTTCGCGGCGAAGAACACGCCGTTGGTCAGCACGTTGTTCAGCTCGAAGTAGGGCTTGAGCTGGTTCTGGTCGAAGTTGAAGCGCTCGGCGCGCACCTTGTCGCTGTAGAACGACCAGTCGTGCGCGGCCAGCTGGAAGCCGCCGTTTTCCTTGTCGATCACCTGCTGGATCTCCGCGCCCTCTTTTTTCGCGTTGGCCACGGCCGGACGGGCGAACTCGGACAGCATCTTGTTGACCGCCTCCGGCGTGTGCGCGGTCTGGTCCTCCAGCGAATAGGCGGCGAAGTTGGCATAGCCCAGCAACGCGGCCTTTTCCGCGCGCAGCCTGGCGGTCTTCAGCACGACTTGCGTGTTGTCGTACTTGCCGCCGTGGCTGCCGCGCGCCAGCGACGCGGCCATCAGCCGTTCGCGCACGGCGCGGTTGGTCAGCACCGCCAGGTTGGCCTGGCCGGTGGTGTTGACCACCGGGATGGCGAACTTGCCCACCAGGCCGCGCTTGGCGGCGTCGGCGGCGGCGGCGTCGATCGCCTTGTCCGGCATGCCGGCCAATTCCTCGCGGGTGTCGACGATCAGCGCCGAGGCGTTGGCTTCCTCCAGCACGTTCTGGGCGAAGCTGGTCGACAGCTGCGCCAGTTCGCTGTTGAGCGCCTTCAGTTTTTCCTTGTCGGCATTGGACAGCTTGGCGCCGGCGCGCACGAAGTCGGTGTGGTAGCGTTCCAGCACATACAGCGACTCGGCGTCCAGGTGCAGCTTGGCGCGCTTGTCGTACAGCGACTTGATGCGCGCATACAGCTTGGCGTTCAGGCGGATGGCGTCGCTGTGGGCCGCCAGTTTCGGCGACAGTTCACGCTCCAGCGCCTTGAAGCTGTCGTTGGTGTTGGCGCCGGACAGGTTGCCGAACACGCTGGACACGCGCGACAACAGCTGGCCGGCCTTCTCCATCGCGACGATGGTGTTTTCAAACGTGGCCGCTTGCTTGTTGTTGGCGATCGCCTCGATCTCGGCGGCGTTGATGCGCATGCCCTCGGCGAAGGCCGGACCATAGTCCTCGTTCTTGATCTGGTCGAACGGCGGATAGCCGAACGGCAGCGTGCTGGCCTTGGCGAAGGCATTGCTGGCCGGCAGCATCGAAGCTGGCTCGGCCGCATGCGCGACGCTGAAGACGGCCGCCACGCCGGCGGCGATAATCAGGTTGGTATTCATGTGGCGATTCTTATAAACGGTTTATATTATTTCAGGCCACGACGTTCCAGCAGCGGCTCGATGATCGGATCGCGGCCGCGGAAGTTGCGGAACAGGTTCATCGCATCGTCGGTGCCGCCGCGCGAGAGCAGCTTGGCGCGGAACCAGTCGCCGTTCTCGCGCTTCAGGCCGCCTTTTTCCTTGAACCATTCGACGGTGTCGGCGTCCAGTTTCTCGGACCACAGGTAGGCGTAGTAGCCGGCCGAATAGCCGCCCGAGAAGCTGTGCGAGAAGTAGGTGGTGCGGTAGCGCGGCGGCACCGGCGCGAAGTCCACGCCCATGTCCTTCAGCGACTGCGCTTCAAAGCCCAGCACGTCGGTCGGGATCTGCGCCGGGGTCAGCTGGTGCCAGCGCTGGTCCAGCAGCGAGGCCGACAGGTACTCGGTGGTCAGGAAGCCCTGGTTGAATTTCTTCGAGGCGATGACCTTGTCCAGCAACTCTTTCGGCATCGGCGCGCCGGTCTTGTAGTGCTTGGCGTAGTTGGCCAGCACTTCAGGCCACACGGCCCACATCTCGTTGACCTGCGACGGATATTCGACGAAGTCGCGCGGCACGCTGGTGCCGGAGAAGCGCGGATACTTCACGTTGGAGAACATGCCGTGCAGCGCATGGCCGAACTCGTGGAAGGCGGTCTTGACTTCGTCGTAGGTCAGCAGCGTCGGCTCGCCTGCTGGCGGCTTGGGAATGTTGAGGTGGTTGGCCACCACCGAGTGCGTGCCCAGCAGCGACGATTGCGAGATGTACTCGTTCATCCAGGCGCCGCCCTGCTTGTTGCTGCGGGCGTACATGTCGGCGATGAAGATGGCCAGCTGCTTGCCGTCGGCGTCGAACACGTCGAACACGCGCACGTCCGGGTTATACACCGGCAAGTCCTTGCGCTCCTTGAACGACAGGCCGTACAGCTTGCCGGCGGCGTAGAACACGCCGTTGGTCAGCACGTTGTTCAGCTCGAAGTATGGCTTCAGCTGGTTCTCGTCGAAGGCGAAGCGCTGGGCGCGCACCTTGTCGGTGTAGAAGGCCCAGTCGGAAGCGTCGACCTGGAAGCCGCCCTTTTCAGCGTCGACCACGGCTTGCAGGTCGGCCGCTTCCTTCTTCGCGTTGTTGACGGCCGGCTTGGCCAGCTCGCCCAGCAGCTTGTTGACGGCGGCGGTGTCGTGCGCGGTCTGGTCTTCCAGCGAATAGGCGGCGAAGTTGGCGTAGCCCAGCAGGGCGGCCTTCTCGGCGCGCGCCTTGGCGATCTTCAGCACCACTTCGCGGCTGTCGAACTCGCCGCCGTGGCTGCCGCGTGCCAGCGAAGCGGCCATCAGGCGCTCGCGCACGGCGCGGTTGGTCAGCACCGCCAGCGGCGGCTGGCCGCTGGTGTTGACCAGCGCGACCAGGAACTTGCCGTCCATGCCCTTGGCCTTGGCGGCTGCCGCGGCGGCGTCGATGGCGGCGTCGGTCATGCCGGCCAGCTCCTCGCGGGTGTCGACCACCAGCGCCGAGGCGTTGGTTTCCTTCAGCACGTTCTGGGTGAAGGTGGTTTGCAGCGTGGCGATGGCGCCGTTGATGGCCTTCAGTTTTTCCTTGTCGGCGTTCGACAGCTTGGCGCCGGCGCGCACGAAATCGGTGTGGTAGCGTTCCAGCAGGTGCTTCGATTCAGCGTCCAGCTTGAGCTTGTCGCGGTTGTCGTACAGCGACTTCACGCGCGCGTACAGCTTGGGGTTCAGGTAGATGGCGTCGCCGTGGGCGGCCAGCTTGGGCGACATCTCGCTGTCGATCGCGTCGAGCTTGTCGTTGGTGTTGGCGCCCTGCAGGTTGCCGAAGGTGGTTTGCACGCGGGTCAGCAGCTCGCCGGATTTCTCCATGGCGACGATGGTGTTCTCGAACGTGGCCGGCTTCTTGTTGTTGGCGATCGCCTCGATTTCCTTCAGCTGGATGCGCATGCCCTCGACGAACGCCGGCTGGAAGTGCTCGTCCTTGATCTTGTCAAATGCCGGATAGTGGAACGGCAGCGTGCTGGCCGTGGCCAGCGGATTGCCGGCCAGCGCAGCCGCCGGAGCGGCCAGCACGGTCGAGGAGAAGGCCAGGCCGAGGGCGGCCGCAATGATGAGCATTTGAGGACGGGACATGTGGGTATCTTTCATAAACGCCGGGGAAAAATGCTGACGCGACAAAGCGCAGCATGGAAGCGCAAGATCATATCAGGGTGATATGGCGGCAGTCACTGGCAAAAAATGCTGCACTGCACTTGATCGGAAAGCGGGTGCTTTTCCCGAAGAATACTTTGTCGAAATGGCATTTTTGCAGCTACACTGAGGCTCCGTTGCAACATGGCCGCAGAAATGAACACTCAACAGCTGAAACGACATTGCCGGCAATATCCCGGTGCGGTGGAAAGCCTGCACGGCGAGCCGTCGAACATCCTGGTCTACAAGGTCGAGGACAAGACCTTCGCCTACTTCAAGACCAGCGAGCCGGAGCAGTGGCGCTTCAGCGTGCGCGTGACGCCGGACCGTTTCCTGGAGCTGACCGACATGCCAGGCGTAAAGCCGGCGCGTTACATGGGTCGCTTTCACTGGGTGACCATCGTTGATGTTGGCAAGTTCCCGGCCGACTACCTGGCGGAACTGGTGGACGGCTCCTACCGCCGCGCGGTGGCGTCGCTGAGCAAGGCCAGGCAAAAGGCACTGGCCCAGGGCGCTAGCGCTGCTCGAAGCGGCGATCCGGAATAAACCAGACCATCGCGACCACCACATAGACCGCGAAGCCGGCCATCGGCTCCCACAGCGACAAGCCGATGCCGATCAAATACAGCAGCGTGGACAGCTTGCCCTTGCGGTCCTGGCCCAGCGCAAGCCGCAGCGCCTCGTTATTGGCCGCCAGGCACTTCGCCAGCACATAGTAGGCGACGCTGGACATGAACAGGATGAAGCCATAGCAGGCCAGCGGCAGCGCGGCGAAGTGGTTCTCGCCCATCCAGCCCGTTACGAACGGCACCAGCGACAGCCAGAACAGCAAATGCAAGTTACCCCACAAGGCGCCGCCGGTGATCTTGCTGACGGTGTGGACCAGGTGATGATGGTTGTTCCAATAGATTCCAACGTAGACAAAGCTCAGCACATAGCTGAGGAACACCGGCCACAAAGGCTGCAACGCCGCCCAATCCGCGCCATGCGGCACCTTCAGTTCCAGCACCATGATGGTGATGATGATGGCGATCACGCCATCGCTGAATGCTTCCAACCTGCCTTTACCCATGCGCCGCTCCCTGTTGATCGACGCATTGTGATTCAACTTGTACCTGCACGCAACTCCTCCAGAAGCCTGGGTTCTTTCATCCATCTTGGAGGAAAATATTTTTCGCAAGCATGTCGATTTTGTGTAACGTCACCCGTCGTAGGGATGAAGCACCGATTGTCCATCACCCAACCAAGGAACCGTCATGAAGAATCAGATCATCCTCAACCTGCCTGTGAAGAATCTGGACAAATCCAGGGCCTTCTTCTCGGCCCTCGGCTTCAGCTTCGATCCCCGCTTCAGCGGCGAGAGCGCGGCGTTCATGAACATCGTCGATGACACCATCCAGGCCATGCTGACGACCGAACCCTTCTTCCAGTCCCTGATCGACAAGCCCATCGCGAACGCGAAGGAGACCAATGAGCTCGTCATTTGCCTGAACTGCGACAGCCGCGAAGAGGTGGACAGCCTGATCGCCAAGGCCACCGCCGCCGGCGCCCGCATACCGCATCCGCCCGAAGACAACGGCTTCATGTACGACCAGGGCTTTGAGGATATCGACGGCCACATGTGGAATCTGGTCTGGACGGCGCCGGAAGCCTAGTCCCGAATCAACGGCACCCCGGCAAGGACACTTCCACCGGCTCGCCGCCGGCCACCACCCGCACACCCTTGCCGGCCGGCGTGGCCGCGCAGCGCACCACGAACGCCTGCTCACGCCGCATGCCGGGGAAGCTGCCCTGCACCGGCGCGATCGCCAGCTTGCCGCCGGCCTGCGTCCACGTGATGCGGCGGGTCGCCCGCTCGCCCTTGTCATAGCCCGGGCCATCGCCGGCGTCGTCGTACAGTTCGACGCTGCCGTCGCGGCCGGGATAGACGCGCAGCTCCAGCGGCTGCGCGCTCCGCTCGTCCGCATACTGCACCACCGGCCCCAGCGGCAGGATGCTGCCGGCGCGGGCGAACAGCGGGATGGTCGCGATATCGGCCTTGGCGGCGATGACCTTGCCGCCGGCATAGCGCTTGCCGGTCCAGAAATCGAACCAGTCGTTCTGCGCCGGCAGGTAGACGGTGCGCACGTCCGTGTGCGGCGTCATGACCGGCGCCACCATCAGCGCCTTACCGAACATGTACTGGTCGGCGGTGGCGACCGCCTGCGCGTCGGCGCGGAAGTCCATCGCCAGCGCGCGCATCATCGTGCCGTTGCGGCTGGTGACGTCCCACGACGCCGAATAAATGTACGGCAGCAGGCGGTAGCGCAGCTGCGTCACGTCGCGCAGGATCTGCTGCGTGGCCGGGCTGAAGCGCCAGATCTCCTTGCCGTCGCCGGTGCCGTGGACGCGGAACATCGGATTGAAGGCGCCGAACTGGTACCAGCGCGTGTACAGCTCGGCATATTCAGGATCGGTTGGCTTGCCGCCGAAGAAGCCGCCGATGTCGGCCGACCAGTAGGGGATACCGCTCAGCGTGAAGTTCAGCGCGGCCGGCAATTGGGCACGGAACACGTCCCAGGTGCCCATGGTGTCGCCCGACCACGTGATGGCCGCGTTGCGCTGCTGGCCGCTGTAGGCCGAACGGGTCAGGATGAAGGGCCGCTTGGCCGGCGCGGCCTGCGCCGAGCCTTCGAACACGGCCGTCGTGTGCAGCAGCGGATAGGCGTTGTACACCTGCGCGCCGGGACCGGCGGCGGTGGCGACGTCGCGCATCTGGCCCCACCAGCCACCCAGTTCGGCCTCGCTGGCGTCCAGCCACCAGCCATCCCAGCCGGCCGGGGCCAGCGTGCGGTTGATCTGCTCCCAGTACAGCTGGCGGCCGCGCGGCGAATAGGCGTCGTACCAGCGGCCCTTGCCGGCCGGATAAACGTTGTTGTACAGCTCGGGATACAGCACGCCCGCCTTCTCCAGCTCGGCCGTGTTGCGGGTGCCGGCGTCGAAGCGGGCCCAGACGGAGATGATGGCGTGTACGTTCTGCGCGTGCAGCCGGTCGAGCATGCCTTTCGGGTCCGGGTAGCGCGCCGGGTCCATCTGGTGCTCGCCCCAGGCGCCCGGCTGCCAGTACTGCCAGTCCTGGACCACCGCATCCAGCGGCACCTTCATCGCGCGGTAGCGGGCGGCGATATCGAGCAGCTCGGCCTGGGTGGCGTAGTGCTCCTTCGATTGCCACAGGCCCCAGGTCCAGCGCGCCATCATCGGTGCGCGTCCGGTCAGTTCGCGGTAGCCGGCCACCACCTCGTCCAGCTCGGGGCCGAGGATGAAGTGATAATCGGAGCCCTGCCCAGCCTCGGAGCGGATGACCAGCGGATACGGCCCGGCCGGCAGCCCGGCGTCGACCTGCGTGACCGAGGCGTTGTTCCACAGGATGCCGAAGCCTTCCGGCGTGGTCAGCATCGGCACCGCCACGTCGCGGTTGGCCTGCTGCAGGCGCACCGTCGTGCCGCGGTAGTCCAGCTTGCCGTTCTGGTGCTGCCCCAGCCCATAGACCGGGCCGGAATAATCGAATCCCTGCATGACGCCGGCCTTCGAGGCATCGCGCCCGGACTCGGCCAGCAGCTGCTTGCCTTGCGCGTCGAAGAAGCTGACGCCGCCGTAGGCCTTGGCCACGCGCACCGACAATGCCTTCGTCGCCAGCTGGTAGTAGTCCGCCGTTTCAGTGAGGGTCCAGTCGACGCTGGCCGGGCGGGCAATCACGGCCGGATTGTAGTTGCCGTTCCACGGCGCCGCCGGGCCGGACAGCACGTGCACGATGCGCTCGCTCCACGGTTCGATCCGCACGGTGCCCTGCGCGGTGGTCACCGTCAGGCCGCTCGCGCTCCTGGCCGCGGCGGAAACGGCCGGCGCGGCACTCTGCGCGAAAGCGGGCATCGACGCCGCGCACAGCGAGGCGATGGCAAGCGCGACGGCGGCGCGCGGAAGATTTTTCGTCATGACAGTCCCCATATTGAAGAGCACACATTCTATCGGCACATGCGCCCGTCAAAAATCCATGCCGCCGGATTTCCTCAATAATGTTGCCCCCTTTGGCCATTTTCATAATTGCCCGGCGATGCACAAGATCGCAGAATCCGCCCTGCCCCCCCAAACAATGAGGATTCACGATGGCGACACTCCGCACCGCCGCGCCCCTGCTGGCGCTTTCCCTTGGCTGCACCGGCCTGCCCGCGCAGGCCGCCGAGCTCGGCTTGGCCAAGCTGTTCTCCGACCACGCGGTGCTGCAGCGCGACCAGCCCATCGCCGTCTGGGGCACGGCCGGCGCCGGGCGCCAGCTGACCGTGAAGCTTGGCGGCCAGACGGTCACCGCCAACGCGGATGCGCAAGGCAAGTGGCGCGCCGAGCTGCCCCCGCAACCGGCCGGCGGCCCGTACGCGCTGACGGTGACGTCGGACGGCCAGACGGTCAGCCGCAGCGACCTGCTGGTTGGCGACGTCTACCTGTGCTCGGGCCAGTCCAACATGGAATTCGCGGTGCGCGCATCCACCAACGCCATGGGCGCCACGTATGGCGCGCGCAACGACAGCCTGCGCTACCTGAACATCGAGAAATACAGCGCGGCCGCGCCGCAGGACGAACTCAAGGGCAAGGCAACGTGGACGCCGCTGACGCCGGAATCGGTCGGCGACGCCTCGGCGGTCTGCTACTACATGGCGCGCACGCTGCAGGCGCGTTACAAGATCCCGGTCGGCATGATCCACGCCAGCTGGGGCGGCACCGCGATCCAGAGCTGGATCGGGGCCGAATCGCTGCGCACCTTCGGCGACTACGCGGCAGGCGTGGCGGCCGTGGCGCAATACGGCGCCGATCCGGCCGAAGGCATGCGTGCCGAGGAAGCGCGCAGCGAGGCATGGTGGCGCGCCCACGATCCGGCCGCCGCCGCGCAACACGCGTGGGCCGCGCCGGACTTCGACGACGCCGCCTGGCCCACCATCACCCCGTCCGGCTCGTGGAAGGACAGCGGCCTGGCCGGCTTCAAGGACTTCGACGGCGTGGCCTGGTACCGCACCGCCGTCACGCTGACCGAGGCGCAGGCCAAGGCGGCCAACATGCTGCGCCTGGGTCCGGTCGACACCTACGACAGCACCTGGGTCAACGGCGTACGCGTGGGCGGCGCCAGCACCTCGTGGATCTGGCGCGAGTATGCCGTGCCAGCCGGCGTGTTCAAAGCCGGACGCAACGTGATCGCCATGCGCGTGCTGAGCGGTGGACAGGGCGGCGGCCTGTCGGGTGGGCCGGACAGCCGCGCCATCGGCACCATGGATGGACAGACGATCGCGCTGCCGGCCGCCTGGAAAGTCCAGCGCGGCAGCGTCCTGCGCAACCTGGCCGTGCCACCGGCGCCGTGGGACATACCAAACAGCCTGACCACCCTGTACAACGGCATGATCGCCCCGCTGGTCGGCTACAAATTCAAGCTGGTGGCGTGGTACCAGGGCGAGGCGAACGCGGGCGCCGGGCAGGAATACCGCGCGCTGCTGCCCTTGCTGATGCGCGACTGGCGCCAGCGCTTCGGCCAGCCGGCGCTGCCGTTCCTGGTCGCGCAGCTGACCTCGTTCGCCGGCACGTCCAAAGCGCCCGGCCAGTCCAGCTGGGCCGAGCTGCGCGACGCGCAGGCCGAGGCGGTGGCGCGCGACGCCCATGCGGGCCTGGCCGTCACGCTCGATGTCGGCGACCGCTACGACATCCATCCGACGCAGAAAACGGTGGTCGGCGAGCGGATGGCGCGCGCGGCGCGGGCCGTGGCCTACGGCGAGAAAATAGCACCCGGCAGCCCGTCCCCGGTCTCCGCGCGGCAAAGCGGCAAGGACATCGTCATTACCTTCCGCGACACCGGCGGCGGGCTGGCGACGTACTCGTCCGACCGCGCCATCGGCTTTGAAGTATGCGCGGGCGCCAGCTGCCGCTACGCCGACGCCCGCGCGGCCGGCGACACCGTGGTGCTGCCCGGCGCCGCCGGCGCCAACGTCACGCATGTGCGCTACGGCTGGGCCGACGCACCGTTCGTGAACCTGTTCAGTGGCGACGACCTGCCGGTCGGCACCTTCCAGCTCGACACAACAAAATAAACCGGAGACCCTCATGCAAACGACTTTCCGCCGGCCGCCGCGCCTGGCCCTGATCACCCTGTGGCTGGCCGCCGCCTCGCTGCACGCGGCGGCCGATCCGCTGGCGCCGACCGCGCGCTGGAGCGCCTACACCGCCGGCCGCGCCGCGACGCCGCCGATGGGATGGAGCAGCTGGAACGCCTTCGGCACCGACATCGACGAAGCCAAGATCCTCGGCTCGGCCCAGCGCATCGCCGACAGCGGCCTGGCCGCGCGCGGCTACCGCTACATCAACATCGACGACGGCTGGGCGATACGCCGCCAGATACCGGACGGCCGCCTGGTGATACGGGCCGACCGCTTCCCGTCGTCGGTGCAGGGCGGCAGCTTCCGCCCGCTCACCGACAAGCTGCACGCGATGGGGCTCAAGGCCGGCATCTATTCCGACCTCGGCCGCAACACCTGCTCGCAGGCGTATTCCGGCAACGAGACCGACCTGCCGAAGGGCAGCGTGCTGGAGCGGGAGATCGGCCTGTACGGCCATATCGACCAGGACATCAACCTGTTCTTCGGCGACTGGGGTTTCGACTTCATCAAGGTTGACGGCTGCGGCCTGCGCGCCTACGGGGCCAACAGCGCCAAGGTCCGCTCCGGCCAGTACCGTGCGCTGACGCCGGTGTTGGACCTGGAATCGGTCAGCCATTCCGACATCCCGGCGGTGCAGGCGGAGTTCACGCAAATCAACGCGGCACTGCAGCGCAACAAGCCGGACGGCGACTTCCTGCTGTCGCTGTGCATCTGGGGCGCCGCCGACGTGCGCGCCTGGGGCAAGAACTACGGCAACCTGTCGCGCACCAGCGACGACATCACGCCATCGTGGAGCCGCCTGCTGAGCAATTTCGACAGCGCGGCGCGGCGCGAATTGTATGGCCATCCAGGCAGCTGGAACGATCCCGACATGCTGTACATCGGCAAGGGCGACTTCGACGCCGGCCATCTCGTGGAAGCGCGCTCGCACTTCGCGCTGTGGGCCATACTGAACGCGCCGCTGATGCTGGGCGCCGACCTGCGCACCATGCCGCAGCCGCTGATGGACATCGTCGGCAACGCCGACATCATCGCGGTCAACCAGGACCCGGCCGGCAACCAGGCGGTGCTCGCCTATGACGCCGACGACCTGGAAATCCTGGTCAAGCCGCTGGCCTCGGGGCAGAAGGCGGTGGCGATCTTCAACCGCGGGCTGGGGCCGATCGACGTCGACCTGACCGCCGAACAACTGAAGTTCCGCAACGACGCGCCGGTCAAGCTGACCGACCTGTGGACCAAGGCGGACAGCACGTTCACCAAGGAGACCAAGCTACGCGTGATGCCGCGCGAGACGCGGATCTTCCGTGTCAGCGGTGAGCGGGCGCTGGCGCAGGGCGTCTATCTGTCGGAACAGCCGGGCAGCGTGAATCCGGCGGTCGATGGCGTGGTCCGGCCGCAGGTCGATCCGACGATCTTCCGCTCGTCGGCCGGCTGGACCGGCACCAAGGGACCGGGCGAACGGCCGATGTACGCCGGCTGGGGCGGCGCGCGCGCCGACAGCACGCCCTACGGCCAGGTCATGCAGATCGCCGGCACACAGTACGCCACCGGCATCGGCATCCTGGCCAACTCCCGGCTGGAGGTGCGCAACCAGGGCTACCGCCGGATGAGCGCGCAAGTGGGCGTGGACGATTCCGCGCAGGACCGCAAGCACGACGTCACCTTCATGATCTACGGCGACGGCAAGCTGCTGGCCAAGAGCAAGCCGCTGCGCTGGGGCCAGCCGGCGCAAGCCTTGAACGCCGACGTGGCCGGCGTCCGCATGGTCGAACTGGTGGCGCGCAGCACGGCCGGCACCAACGAGCACTTGCCGGTCAGCTGGGGCAACGCCGCCTTGCTCTCATCCGCGCGCTCCGACTAACGGCATGATCGCGGCGGCCTGAGCAGGCCCGGCCGCCGCGCAGCTGTCACATACTTCATCGCAGGGGCGGGCGTACCGTCGCGACTTGCATCAATCGTGTGCGCTATGCCGCGCACGCACGCAGGCGTAAAGTGGTGGATGCTGACAAGGAGCCCGCCATGAATGGTAACAATCAACCTCAGCACGAGCAGCACCACATCACCGAACGCATAGCCCGTCTTGAAACGGCGGTCGACTATCAGAGCCAAGCCATTTCCGTGCTACGCGAGGAGATGCGCGCCGGCTTTAGCCGAGCGGACGCAAGCGTAAACACAGGTTTCGCCCACGTCGACGACAAGTTCGCTCATGTCAACGACAAGTTTGCCCATGTCGACGACCAGTTCGCTCGTGTCGATGCCCAGTTCGCTCGTGTCGACGCGGAGTTCGTTCGTGTACATGAACAGCTGATGAAGATACGCACCACGGATTTCCGCATCCTGTTGAGCATCAGCCTCACCACAGCCCTGGGCACCCTCAGCCTGATCGTCAAGGTCTTCGGCCTGCTCTAGCGCCTCACTCGCGGATTTCCGGCTCCACCAGCTGCCCCAGCAACTGCAACGATTCCTGCCAGCCGAGATAGCACGCTTCGGCCGGAATCATCGCCGGTATGCCTTCCTGCACCACCTTCAACTCCACGCCGCAGAACACTTCGCGCAGCGTCACCGTGGTTTGCATGGTGCCGGGCAGGTTGGGATCGTCGAACTTGCCGGTGTAGACCAGGCGCTGGTTCGGCACCAGTTCCAGGTACTCGCCGCCGAAGTGGTGGCCGCCGCCGGTGGTGAAGTTCGTGAACGACATGCGATAGCCACCGCCCACCTTGGCGTCCAGCGCGTGCACCTTGCCGGTGAAGCCGTGCGGCGGCAGCCATTTGGCCAGCGCGTCGGCATCCAGGAAGGCCCGATAAACGCGCTCAGCCTTGGCCTTGAACACGCGGTGCAGTTGTACAGTATTCGTGGTCATGATCGTATCTCCCAAATAAGCCAGAGGACATCCCTCTGCCAGCTACGACGAACGACGGTCCGCGAATTCGACACGCCGCGCCTATCCTGTCAGTAATAGACAAATACGTAACGAGCGCCTATCCTGCATGTTTTCAAATTTGAAATATTAAGGATACGCCATGAGGCAGATTTTTTCCACCCGGCCGCTGCTGGCCGTGGCGCTCGGCGCCGCTGTCTCGTTGAACGCCGGCGCGGCGGAACAGCGCACGCTGGCCACCGCTGATTTCAACACCTGCGCCAAGCCGGTCTGGCCGAAAGAGGCGCTGCGCAACGAGCAGACCGGCACGGTCACGCTGTCCTTCCTGGTCGACGCCGACGGTAGCGTCGCCGACAGCAAAATCGTCCGCTCCAGCGGCTTCCCGCTGCTCGACGACGCGGCAGTGTCCGCCGTGCGCCTGTGCCACTTCAAGCCCGGCACCGTGGACGGCAAAGCCGTCAGCGCCTGGATGCAAATGCAATACGTCTGGACCCTGGAGGGCGGCTCCCGGCCGCACGTCGACCAGGCCAGCGTGAACCGGTACCGCGAGGCCGCGCTGGCCGGCGATGCCGAAGCGCTGTACCAGCTGGCCAAGGCCTACAGCAACGGCGCGGCCAACCAGGCGACGACCCTGCAGCAGTTCCGCGAGACGCTGGACAAGAACCTGGCGGACGCGCAGTTCGAGCTGGCCCACCGGCTGGAAACCGGAACGAACGCGCCCAAGGACCCGGTCGAGGCAACGGCCTGGTATCGCAAAGCCGCCGAAGCGGGCAAGGTGGAAGGGCAGCTTGAACTGGGCTACCGCTACGAACACGGCAAGGGCATTACGCAAAGCTACGCCGAGGCGATGGCCTGGTATCTGAAGGCGGCGGCCCAGGGCAACCACGTTGCGGAAAATAATATCGGCCTGCTGCACGCCTATGGCCGCGGCGTCGCCATCGATTTCGCCGAGGCGGCCGTCTGGTACCGCAAGGCGGCCGAGGGCGGCAACGCCTGGGGCGAGGCCAACCTGGGCATGTTCCTCCTGTACGGCCGCGGCGTTCCCCAGGACTTGCCGCAAGCGCGGCAATGGCTGGAGCGCGCCGCCGCCAAGTCCAATCACAACGCCGAACGCGACCTGGCGCTGATGTACCTGAACGGCAACGGCGTGCCGCGCGACGACGCGGAGGGCTTGCGCTACCTGCGGCTGGCGGCGGAAGGCAAGAACGTCGACTCGCAAATCCGGCTGGGCCTGGTGTTGAGCCACGGCCTGCTGGGCGTGGCCGCCGATCCGGCCGAGGGCGTGAAGTGGCAGCGCGCCGCGGCCAAGCGCGGCAATGCGATCGCCGAAAACAACCTGGGCTATGCCTATGAAACCGGCAGCGGCGTCGCGCAGGACTACGCCGCCGCGCGCGACTGGTATGTCCGCGCCGCCGGCCGCGGCAACGGCAACGCGCAGGCGGCGCTGGGCGGCCTGTACGAGCACGGCCTGGGCGGCGACAAGGACCCGGTCCGCGCGGCGGCGCAGTACCAGCTGGCGGCTGCGCAAAACAACGCCGAGGGCCTGTATCGCCTGGCGGCGCTGCACGAGGCCGGACTGGGTGTGCAACACAGCGCGTCCACGGCCGCCGCCATGTACCAGCGCGCGGCCACGCTGGATTTCGAGGCCGCCATGCGCCGCCTGGCCACGGCCTACGAAAAAGGCGAACTGGGCCTGAAGCCGGACGCGGCGCTGGCCCGCGCCTGGCAGGCCAAGGCTGATCAGAAGGCCGCCGCGCCGCGATTCGAGTTCCGCTAATCCGGCCGGCTCGGCTACACTGCCGTCTTGTACCGCATGAGGATCAACGATGGAAAATTTTGTCGAGCTGCTGGAAACCCTGGCACAGCAGGAAAAGGAATTGCAATTTACCGCCTTCACCAGCGACACCGCGCTGGCGCTGGGCCTGAAGGTGGTCGAGCTGGCCAGGCAGCGCGAGAAAAGCGTGACGGTCAACGTGACCGTCAACGGCAAGGTGCTGTTCCACCACGCGATGCAGGGCGCCACGCCCGACCAGGCCGACTGGATACGGCGCAAGAGCAATGTGGTGACGCGCTTCGGCCGCTGTTCCTTCCACGTCGGCACCGACTACAAGAATCGCGGCGTGGTGTTCGAGGACGTGAAATACCTCGACCCGAAAGAGTACGCCCCCTTCGGCGGCTCGTTCCCGGTGGTGGTCAAAAATGTCGGGCTGATCGGCACGGCCACCGTCTCCGGCCTGCGCCAGGCGGAAGACCATGCGATCATCGTGGAAGCACTGCGGGCAGTGCTGACGTAATCAGTAATGCGGCGGCGGCTCGTGCGCCAGTGCACCACCGCCGCCGCTGCCTTGCGCCTGGTCGCGCACATGCTGCACCAGCGCCGCGCACATCTGCTCCAGCTTGTCGATCTGTTGCTGCTGCTCGTAGACGCGCTGGTTCAGCGACTCCACGATGTGCTCCTGGTGCGCCAGTTTGATTTCAATATCGATGAAGCGGTCTTCGGTGGTGCTCACGGCATACTCCCTGCTGGAAAGCCCGCATTCTACTTGAGATAGACCCCACCGCAGACCACCATGTCGTCCTCCGGCACGCAATACATGGACTTCGGCTCGATCTGCTTGCTGACCGGATTGGTGAACTTGTAGTCCTGCCAGAACGGCTGCTTCTTCTTCGCCATCTCGACGCGCTCCTTGACGAAGGCCTTGCCGTCGACGTCCTTAATTTCCAGCAGGTTCTTGCCGATCATCTTGGCGTTGGCGCCGTGGGCGCGCACCACGCCGTCCATGCCGTACACGGTCAGGTACAGGTCGCGGTCGACGAACTGGCCGTCCTTCCTGTCGATTTCGCTGTAGGTTTTTTCCTTGCCGTTGGCCTTCAAAAACTTCAGGGCCTTGTGCACCATCGCCTCCGCTTCCGGCTTGGTGGCGAATTCGGCGGCCTGCACCGACGGCAGCAGGGCACAGCTTAAAACCAGCGACGCGATTAACTGTTTACGCAAGATTATCTCCAACGGAAGCATGCCGGATCGGCACGTGCCGATGCTAGCACAACCTGCGTGGGATTACGTCTTCGGTGTGGTCAAAAGTTCCTTCATCCGTGCCAGCCGCTCCTTCGGCGTCAGCACTTCGGATTCGGCCGGCACGGCGTTGCCGACGTCGAGCTCCATCTCCTTGATGAAGCGCGACGGATCGCAATGCACCTGCTCGCCCGCGCGCTTGCGCTTCTTGCACCAGGTGATCTGCAGCGTGCGCTGCGCGCGCGTGATGCCGACGTACATCAGGCGCCGCTCCTCCTGCACGCGGGCGGCGATGGTCTCGGCCGGCGCGTCCGGGTCGCCCTTGTGCGGCAGGATGCCTTCCTCCACGCCGACCAGGAACACGTGCGGATACTCCAGTCCCTTGGACGCGTGCAGCGTGGACATGCGCACCGCGTCCGGATCCTCGTCCTGGCCTTCCAGCATGGACATCAGCGCCACCATCTGCGTGAGCTCCAGCACGTTCTTTTCCTCGCCGTCGCGGTCCTTGCCGCCGCGGCCGCGCTCCTTGAGCCAGTTGATGAACTCCAGCACGTTCTGCCACCGGCTCTGCGCGGCGCGCTCGTCGAACATATCGTACAGATAGGATTCGTAGTTGATCGCTTCCAGCAAGTCGTCCAGCACCTGGGCCGCGTTGTCGCCGCTGCCGCTCGGGCCGGGCCGGCTGGCGCGCGCCTCGAGGTTGTTGATGAAGTTGCAGAAGTCGCGCAGCGGGCCCAGCTGGCGGTCGTTCAGCAGCGCCTCGATGCCGCCCTTGAACACCGCCTCGAACAGCGAGCACTGCCATTGGCCGGAGAAGGTGCCCAGCGTTTCCATGGTCGACTGGCCGACGCCACGGCGCGGCGTGGTCACGGCGCGGATGAAGGCCGGATCGTCGTCGGTGTTGGCCAGCAGGCGCAGGTAGCTGATGATGTCCTTGATCTCGGCCTTGTCGAAGAAGCTCTGGCCGCCGGAGATGGTGTACGGAATGCGCTCCTTGCGCAGCGTCTGCTCGATGACGCGGGCCTGGTGGTTGCCCCGGTACAGGATGGCGTAGTCGGACCACTTGTTCTTGCGCTGGAAATGGTCGGCCGAAATCATGATCGCCACCTGCTCGGCTTCCTGGTCGTCGTTGGCCATGCCCAGCACGTTGATCGGCTCGCCGAGGCCGTGTTCGGACCACAGGGACTTCTCGAACAGCTTGGGATTGTTGCCGATCACCGCGTTGGCCGCCTGCAGGATGCGGGTGGTGGAGCGGTAGTTCTGCTCCAGCTTGATCACCGCCAGGTCGGGGAAGTCGGTCTGCAGCGTCTTCAGGTTTTCCACCGACGCGCCGCGCCAGGCGTAGATCGCCTGGTCGTCGTCGCCCACGGCGGTGAACATCGGCTTCTTGCCGATACCCGTCACCATCAGCTTGACCAGCTCGTACTGGCAGGTGTTGGTGTCCTGGTACTCGTCCATCAGCAGGTAGCGCAGGCGGCGCTGCCACTTGTCGCGCACCGGCTCGTTGTTGCGGAACAGCTCCACCGGCAGGCGGATCAGGTCGTCGAAGTCCACCGCCTGGTAGGCCGACAGCGTGGCCACGTAGCTGGCGTAGATGCGCGCCGACTGCGCCTCGTCCTCGTCCTTGGCTTTCTGCAGCGCGATCGCCGGATCGACCAGGCCGTTCTTCCACAGCGAGATGTCGGTCTGGATGCGGCGCACCACCTGCTTGTCGGTGGTGATGGCCAGGTCCTGGATCAGCGAGCCGCAATCGTCGGCGTCCATGATGGAGAAGCGGTCCTTGAGGCCGACGCCGTTGGCCTCCTGGCGCAGGATCTTGACGCCCAGCGAGTGGAAGGTCGACACCGTCAGCTGCTTGGCCTGGCGCGGCTGCTTGAGCAGCTTGGCGATCCGCTCCTGCATCTCCAGCGCGGCCTTGTTGGTGAAGGTCAGCGCGGCGATGGTGCGCGGATCGTAGCCGCGGTCCTCGATCAGGTGGGCGATTTTCTGGGTGATCACGCGCGTCTTGCCCGAGCCGGCGCCGGCCAGCACCAGGCAGGGGCCGTCCAGGTAGGTGACCGCTTCGCTCTGCGGTACGTTAAGGCCGAATTGTGGTGCTTTGGACATCGAATGGCGCTATGGCAGGGTGACAACCAGCCATTGTACAGCGCTTGGCCTGAGCGGGCGCAGAGGTCGTGGCGACATTTGCGTTACCATGCGGGGATGAGGCGCACGCGCGCCTGGCTTTTAGATGGTTGCCCCATGAAATTCGAACATTTGATTGAAATTAACGACCCGCTCAATCCGCTGATCGATGCGCTGAGCATCAAGCAGTTGTGGAGCGGCCTGGTGCTGCGCGCCGAATCGCCGAAGCTGTTCGTGCCGCACCTGGACGAATGCACGATCACCGAACGCGAGGAGCTCAGCTTCCGCCGCAGCCTGCGCTACGGCGAGCTGGTGATCGAGGACCGCGTGGTGCTGGAACCGATGCGCGAGGTGCGCTATGAAGTGGCGGCGCAGCAGGACATCAGCCAGTCCAGCCTGACGATGACGATCGAAACGCCGACCGCCGACACGCTGTACGTGCGCTTCCAGTACGACGACGGCCACGACGCGGCCACCGACGCCGCCAACGCGATGTACGACGATTTCCGCCGCTCGGCCTACCAGGAATCGGACATCGACACCATCCGCGTGCTGCGCGACCTGGCGCAGCAGGGCCGGCTGGACGCGCTGCTCAACTGAGCGGGCCGCCGCGCCTGCGGCGCCCCGGAGACCGTCATTCCCGCGCAGGCGGGAATCCATAGACCGCGGGATTAGCCGCTGGGGCGCAAATTCTTGAACTACGGCGCCGGCGTGCAGTCGATGCAGGCGCAGTCGTGGGCTGGCGCGTTGGCCAGCTGGTGCGCCAGGTCGCGCAGCGCGGTGCGCACGCCTTCCTCCACCACCGGGTGGTAGAACGGCATGTCCAGCATGGCGCTGACGGTCAGCCCGGCCTGGCAAGCCCAGGACAGCAGATGCCCGATGTGCTCGGCGCGCGGGCCGATCATCTCGGCGCCCAGGAAGCGGCCGGTGGCATGCTCGGCGTACACGCGCAACATCCCCTTGTTCTGCAACATGACACGGCTGCGGCCCTGGTTCTCGAACGACACCTTGCCGACCGCGAAGCGGCCCTTCTGCGAAGCGCACAACTCCTGGTAGCTGGCGCCCAGCGTGGCGATCTGCGGCTCGGTGAAGGCGATGGTCAGCGGCGTGCGGCGCAGGCCGGGCTGCACGGCCGGATAGCGCGCCGCGTTGTCGCCGGCGATGCGGCCCTGGTCGGCCGCCTCCGGCAGCTGCGGGCGTTCCTGGTCGGCGTCGCCGGCGATGAAGATGGCGCTGTCGCCGCACTGCATCGTCTGCGGGTTGAAGAATGGAATGCCCTGATGGTCGCGCGACAGGCCGGTGTGCTCCAGGCCCAGCTTGTGGACATTGGGCCGGCGGCCGATGGCCGACAGCAGGTAGCTGAACTGCTCGGTGCGCTGCGTGCCGTCGGCGCCCTCGCTGGTGACGGCCAGGCCATCGGCGTCCGCCACCACGCGCACCACCTTGGTCTTGAAGCGCACGTCGAGCTCGTCGGCCATGGCGCGCCGCGCCACCTCCAGCACGTCCGGGTCGCTGAGCTGGGCGACGCTGCCGCCGCGGCCGAACACGGTCACGCGCACGCCCAGCCGCGCCAGCGCCTGGCCCAGCTCCAGGCCGATGATGCCGGTGCCGGCCACGGCGATCGAGTCCGGCAGGTCGTCCCAGTCGAACACATCGTCGCTGGTGATCACGCGCGGACCGGCCGCGCGCCACTCGTCCGGCACGATGGGCGTCGAACCGGTGGCGATGACGAAGCGTTCCGCCTCGACCAGCGTGTGGTCGTCGATTTGCAGCTGGGTCGGACTCAGGAAGCGGGCGTGGCCGTGGAGCTTGTCCTCGGCCGGATAGCCGTCCACGCTCTCGACGACGAAACCGACAAACCGGTCGCGCTCGCTGCGCACGCGCGCCATCACGGCCTTGCCGTCGATGCGCGGCTGGCCCGGATGCACGCCGAACGCCGGCGCCGCCTGCAGCGCATGGGCCGCCTCGGCCGCCGCGATCAGCAACTTGCTGGGCATGCAGCCGACGCGGGCACAGGTGGTGCCGTAGACATGGCCTTCGATCAACAGGGTTTTCTTGCCGCCGGTGGAGGCGGCGCGATAAGCGGTCATGCCGGCGGTGCCGGCGCCGATCACCGCGACTTCGGTGCGTAGCGTTTTCATTCCCAGAGTCTACACCGTTTGGCCGGACCGCATCCTCGCCCAAAAAGCAAGCTTTTCCCGCGCACGATTGCGTGTAATCGAGTTTTACTTAATTTCCAAATAGCATTAGTATTACTTATCGTTTTTAATTTTTATAAGTGCAGCTTATGGGATCACTGGACTACCGCGCGCTGGCCGTGCTGGACGCCGTCGCCAGCCAGGGCAGCTTCGAAAAGGCCGCCCTGGCGCTGGGCATCAGCCAATCGGCCGTTTCGCAGCGCATCAAGGCGCTGGAGGATGCCGCCGGCCGGCTGCTGATCGTGCGCGGCCAGCCGGCCGTCCCGACCGGCCTGGGCCAGCGGCTGGTGTCGCACCACCGCAACGTCCGGTTGATGGAGGCGGCGCTCGACATTGATATGGGACACAAAGTGAGCATGCCGGAGATCGCGCTGGCGGTCGACGCGGCCAGCCTGGCGACCTGGTTCCCGATGAGCCTGCAACCCCTGCTATCGCCGCCGCGCTGCCAGCTGAAGGTGCAACTGGCCGACCAGCGGCTGGCGCTGCACCTGGTGCAGGAAGGCAGCGTCTTCGGCAGCATCGCCGCCGCGCAGGAGCACCCGGACCAGCACGCCAACGGGCCGGAAGTCACGGCGCTGGGCAAGCTGCGCTACGTGTGCGTCGCCACGCCCGCGTTCGCAGGGCACTGGTTCGGCGACGGCTTCTCGCAGGAAGCGGCGCGGCTGGCGCCGGCAGTGATCAGCGACCAGGACATGATGACCGGCTTCCTGCGCACGACGCTGGACCTGAACGGCCCCTATCCACACCACACCATGCCGCAATCGGCCGCCACCAGCGAGTGCATCCACGGCAGCCTGGCCTACGGCCTGATGCCGCAGATCCAGGTATCGAGCGCCCTGGCTGCCGGGCGCCTGGTCGACCTCGCGCCCGGCCACCACATCGACGTCGCCCTGAACTGGCACGCCTGGAACCTCGACACCCCGTTCACCCGCGCGCTGACCGAGCAAATCGTAGCCACCGCGCAACGCTTCTTGCTCTAACCCATTTTGGGGTCAAGTCTGGCATTCGGACACGAGCTCTACCGTAGCACCAAGCTACGGTAGAGCTCGTGTCCGAATGCCAGACTTGACCCCAAATTAGACAAATTAGATGTCCAGCGGGTCTACTTCGAGCGACCACTTCACGCGGCTTTTCATTTCGCGCAGAGTGAGTAGCCACTCTCGCAGGAAGGCTTGTAACATCGGCCTTGAGGCCGATTCCACCAGCAACTGCGCGCGATCGACGTTGTGGACTCGCGTCATGCTCATCGGTATCGGATCGTTGATGGTGATGCCGGGATGCTCGACGCAGTCGCGGGCGATGGTCAGGAATTCAATGGCGGTGGCCAACTCGGGCGCCTCGGCCCGCAGCAACGCCTGGTACAGATAGGGCGGCAAGGCGGCCTGTTCGCGCTCTTCCAGCAGGGCTGAGGCGAAGTGGTCGTAGTCGTGGTTCACCACCGCACCGTACAGCGGGTGCTGCGGATACCGGGTCTGGATCAGCACTTCGCTGACGCTGCCCCCCTCGGTCTGCGCGGCGCGGCCGGCGCGGCCCGCCACCTGCATCAGCTGCGCGAACAGGCGCTCGCTGGCGCGGTAGTCCTGCGAAAACAGCGCCGTGTCCGGGTTCAGGATGCCGACCAGCGTCAGGTTCTTAAAATCGTGTCCCTTGGCCACCATCTGCGTGCCGATCAAAATGTCGACCTCGCCCCGGTGCACGGTGTCGAACGCTTCCTGCGCGCTGCCCTTCTTGCGCGTGGAATCGGCGTCGATGCGCAGCACCCGCGCTTCCGGGAACAGCGCCTGCAAGCCTTCTTCCACCCGCTGCGTGCCGCGGCCCAGCGGTTGCAGGTCGACGTTGCCGCAGGTGGGGCAATGGCGCGGGATGCGCATCTCCAGGCTGCAATGGTGGCAGCGCAGCCGGTGCTCGGGACGGTGCAGCACCATGAACGAGGTGCAGCGCGTGCACTCGCTGATCCAGCCGCAGGATTCGCAGCAGATCACCGGCGCATAACCGCGCCGGTTCAGGAACAGCAGCGACTGCTCGCCGCGCTCCATCCTCTGCCTGATGGCCGCAATTAATTGGGATGTGAGCCCGTCCTTGGGCTTGTCGCGCTCCATGTCCAGCAGCTTCACTTGCGGCAGCACGGCGTTCTTGACCGCCCGCTCGCGCAACTCCAGCTTGCGGTAGCGGCCGGATTGCGCGTGGTGCCAGCTCTCCAGCGACGGCGTGGCAGACCCCAGCACGATGGGGATGCCCAACTGCCACGCGCGCCACACGGCCAGGTCGCGCGCCGAGTAGCGCAGGCCTTCCTGCTGCTTGTACGAGGGATCGTGCTCCTCGTCGATGACGATCAGCTTCAAATTCGGCAGCGACGCCAGGATCGCCAGCCGCGTGCCCAGCACGATGCGCGCCTTGCCCTGGTGCGCGGCCAGCCAGTGCAGCATGCGCTCGCCTTCAGACAGGCTGCTGTGCAAGGTCGCCAGCATCACACCCGGGAAGCGCGCGCGGATATTGCCCTCCAGCTGGGGCGTGAGGTTGATCTCCGGCACCAGGATCAGGATCTGCGCGTCCGGCTCGCGCGCCAGCACCTGCGCGCACGATTGCAGGTAGACCTCGGTCTTGCCGCTGCCGGTCACGCCGTACAGCAAGGTCGGCTTGAAACCTGTGGCGCCGCCGATGGCGTCCGCCGCCTCCTGCTGCGAGGGATTGAGCGCCGGCATGTTCAGCGGCGTGCCGTCGTGCGGTGCATCCAGCTTGGCCAGCTTCTTCAGCGCCCGGTCCAGCGCCACCGTGGTCAGCACGCGCAGGTTCTTGGGCAAGCCGGGCAGCGCCACCTCGCCCAGCGGACGCTGGTAATAGTCGGCGGCAAAGCCCGCCAGCGCCAGCCATTGCGCCGACAACGGCCCCAGCTGGCTGCGCACGGCCAGCGCATCCTTCAACTTATCCACCGGCACGTCGGTCTCGGCCGCGACGCCGACGATCAGCCCCATCACCTCGCGCCGCCCGAACGGCACCAGCGCCAGCTGGCCGACCTGCGGCTGCTCTGCCGCATCGCAATGCCAGCGGTAGTCGAAAATCGCGTTCAGCGGCGTATCAAGCGCAATCTGAAGAATGCAATGGTGGAAAAGGCCCTGCATGGATCCCGTCACAGTAGAAAATTCCCGCGGCAATAGGGCGCAAATACCGCGCCCGCAGGCCCGGTTTGATGTATCCACAGTTTTTGTGGATAACTTTGTGGACAAAGGAATCTTAATCCCCGGAAAGCACAGACTTCAGGCTTGGCATCGTCGTAAACCGGGCAAAAATTCAAAATTATTTCTCTTTAAAATCAACCACTTGGAAAATGCTTCCTAGGAGAAGAAAATTTCGCGTTTTTTCTCCGCCGCTGTGCATAAGTGAAGTATTTAGGATGCTTTTTTTGCTGAAATCAAGCACTTTTTGGGGCTTATCCACCGATATTGCAAAGCACAATGCAATACTATCAACGCGGAAGCCAGTAGGTACTTTATGTATAAGGTTTGTCTGTTCGCAACTTCGTTATCGCGGTCTAAACTTTGCCTAAAAATCGTGCAACGCAACATACACTTCAAGCAAAACAGCAACATTATGGCTAAGTCACGGTTTACTAAGTACTTTTATTTTTTATCCACAGTTTTTGTGGATAACTTTGTGGACAATGAAGAAATAAACTAGTTTCAGCGCACAGTCAAGGTTTACGACTTGCCATCTATTGACTCTTCGTCCACAAAATTTATTCCATGTAATCAACGACTTGCAAGGAGCTCTCGGGCTAGAAAAAAAGCACTGCCTAATATTTCCGCAGCAAAAAAAATTGTGTATAAGTCGGTATTTGCTTTCCCGTGCGCACCAACGAAAAAGGGCACGCCTCCGGAGAAACGTGCCCTCTGTTCGCAAATTACATCAGCCGGCGCGCTGGGCCTTGCTGTAGCTATGAACGGCTTCGACCATGGCGGCGACGTTCTCCGGCGGCGTGAACTGCGAGATGCCGTGGCCCAGGTTGAACACGTGGCCATTGCCGGCGGCCGGCGTGCCGTAGGCGTCCAGCACCTTGTGCACTTCGGCGCGGATCTGGTCCGGGCTGGCGAACAGGATGGCCGGATCCAGGTTGCCCTGCAGGCCGACCTTGTGGCCGACCAGCTTGCGCGCCTGGGTCAGGTTGACGGTCCAGTCCAGGCCGACCGCGTCGGCGCCGATGTCGGCGATCTGCTCGATCCAGTGGCCGCCGCCCTTGGTGAAGACGATGGCCGGGATCTTGACGCCGTCCTTGTCGCGTTTAAGCAGCGAAACCACCTGCTGCATATATTTGAGCGAGAACTCCTGGTAGGCGCCGTCGGCCAGCGCGCCACCCCACGAGTCGAACACCATCACCGCCTGGGCGCCGGCGTCGATCTGGGCGTTCAGGTATTCGGCCACCGCCTTGGCGTTGATGCTCAAAATGTGATGCATCAGGTCCGGGCGGTTGTACAGCATCGTTTTGATGGTGTGGAACTCGCGCGAGCCCTGGCCTTCGACCATGTAGCAGGCCAGCGTCCACGGGCTGCCGGAGAAGCCGATCAGCGGCACGCGGCCGTTCAATTCGGTGCGGATCTGGGTGACGGCCTTGAACACATAGTCCAGCGAGCCCAGTTCCGGCGCGCGCAGCGCCATCACATCGGCCTCGGTTTTCAGCGGACGCTCGAATTTCGGGCCCTCGCCTTCGACGAAGTACAGGCCCAGGCCCATCGCGTCCGGTACCGTCAGGATGTCCGAGAACAGGATGGCCGCGTCCAGCGGGAAGCGGTCCAGCGGCTGCAGCGTGACTTCGGTGGCGTAGTCGGGATTGGTGGCCAGGCCCATGAAGGAGCCGGCCTTGGCGCGCGTGGCGCGGTATTCCGGCAGGTATCGCCCCGCCTGGCGCATCAGCCACACAGGCGTGTAGTCGGTCGGCTGGCGCAACAACGCGCGCAAGAAGGTGTCGTTCTGGAGCGGGGCAAATTGTGGCATGGAAGGCAATCGAAATCGGTCAAAGAGCTATTATCGCATCCTGCGCGGTTTTTTTTTGCTGGATGATAGTCCGTTCATTCACTATCATGCGTAGCACCCGACTTTGGAGACGCCATGACATCCGCCCCACCCATTACCGCCCCTTACGGCGCCTGGCCATCGACCATCAGCGCCGCGCGCGTCGCCGCCGGCGCCACGCCCCTGTCCACGCTGATGCTGGGTGGCGCCGATGGCAGCGATATCTTCTGGCTGGCCGGCCGCGCCGCCGAAGCGGGCCGCAATACCCTGCTGCGCCACCACGGCGCGACCATTGGCGAATTGACCCCGGCCCCCTTCAATGTGCGCAGCCGGGTACACGAATATGGCGGCGGCGCCTACCAGGTGGACGGTGATACCGTCTATTTTTCGCATTTTGCCGACAACCGCGTCTACAAACTTGATCTAGCCGACGACGGCGCCGCGCCGGTCGCGCTGACCACGGCCGGCAAGCAGCGCTTCGCCGATTTCGTGGTGGACCGCGCGCGCAATCGCCTGATCGGCGTGCGCGAGCTGCATGGAGATGATCCGCACACGCAGCCAGCCAACACCATCTGCGCGATCGACGCCGACGGCGGCGAGACCGTGCTGGCGCAGGGAGCCGATTTCTACTCGTCGCCGCGCCTGTCGCCGGACGGCCGCTCGCTGGCCTGGCTGAGCTGGGACCACCCGCGCATGCCATGGCAGGGCACCACGCTGTGGCTGGCCGACATCGCCGACGACGGCACGGTGGCCGCGCCGCTGCGCATCGCCGGCGGCGATGAGGAATCGGTATGCCAGCCCGAATGGTCGCCGGACGGCCTGCTGCACTTCGTCTCCGACCGCAGCGGCTGGTGGAACCTGTACCGTCTGTGCCGGGGCCGCGACCGCACCGAGGGCCTGTGCCCGATGGAGGCGGAATTCGCCTCGCCGCATTGGACCTTCGGGAACTCGATGTACGGCTTCCGCTCGGCCTCCGAAATCATCTGCACCTACATCGACAAGGGCGTGAGCCGCCTGGCGCGCCTGCTGCCGGGCAGCGGCAAGCTGGAAGCCATCGCCAATCCCTACGAGGAAATCCGCGAACTGCGCGTGGCCCCTGGCTACATCGCCATGCTGGCGGGCGGCCCCACCATCCCGATGGAGCTGGCGCGCATCGACTTCACCGAGGAGGGCGTGGAGATCCTGGCGCAGTCGATCGAGGAACTGCCGGACGAGGACCAGCTGTCCATCCCCGACAGCATCAGCTACCCCAGCGCCAACGGCCGCACCGCGCATGCCTTCTTCTACCCGCCGCGCAACCGCGACGTGACCGCGCCCGCAGGCAGCAAGCCGCCGGTGATCGTCATCAGCCACGGCGGCCCGACCGGGATGACCGTCAACACGCTGAACCTGAAGACCCAGTTCTGGACCAGCCGCGGCTTCGGCGTGCTGGATGTGAACTACGGCGGCAGCACCGGCTTTGGCCGCGCCTACCGCGACCTGCTCAAAGGCCAGTGGGGCATCGTCGATGTCGAGGACTGCGTGGCCGGCGCGCAGGCGCTGGTGGAACGCGGCCTGGCCGACGGCGAGCGCCTGATCATCCGCGGCAGCAGCGCCGGCGGCCTGACCACGCTGTGCGCGCTGACCTTCCACAACGTGTTCAAGGCCGGCGCCAGCTACTACGGCGTGTCCGACCTGAAAGGGCTGGACCAGGACTCGCACAAGTTCGAATCGCACTACAACGAATACCTGATCGCGCCGCAGCCGCAGGCCGAGGCGCTGTACCAGGCCCGCTCGCCGATCAACCACACCGACAAGCTGGCGCGCCCGATGATCTTCTTCCAGGGCCTGGACGACAAGGTCGTGCCGCCGCAGCAGTCGGAGATGATGGTCGACGCGCTCAGGGCGCGCGGCGTGCCGGTGGCCTATGTGCCGCTGGAGGGCGAGGGCCACGGCTTCCGCAAGGGCGAGAACATCGTCCGCACGCTGGAGGCGGAGCTGTACTTCTATCAGCGCGTATTTAAGCTAACCCGTGGCCTGCACGACCCGGCCGCCACGCCGCCGGTACACATCGATAACCTGAAAGACTGACCCCGCATGACCGACGCAAAGCTGCTCGCCGAATTTGACACGCTTGAGTTCAACGAAAAAATGATACTGGCGTTGCTCGCGCTGATCGGCGAGCCGGTGGGACGCACTTCCATCCTCGATCACCTGAACCGCGCGCGCATCGAGGACAAGGACGGCAACGCCTACAGCGTCGGCACCTTGGACGAGGCGCTGCGCAAGCTGGAACGGCTGGCCTTCATCAGCGTGGTGACGGGGCGCGGCTTTGTCTGCAACCCCAAGCTGCGCTGGCCGGCGATGCGCGCGTCCATCGGCACGCACGCGCTGGATGACCTGTGCAATGCCTACGACGAGCTGGTGCCGATGCGCCAGACCTGGAACAGCGTCGAACCGCGCAGCTACCGCGCCGGCATGGCGCGCCTGCGCATGGGCCTCCTGCGCGGCCAGACGCCGCAGCAGATCCAGCCGATACTGGCCTTCTGCCTGGGCAGCTACGAGGCGGCGCAGCTGCATCCCATTGTCGACATCTTCGGCCGTCCGTTCGAGCCTGGCATGCTGGCGCGCGTGCATCCGCTGCTGCAGGACGATGTGCTGATGGTGCTGCTGCAAAACGCCCAGCATGAATTCCTGACCGTGCCGGTGATACGCGAATTCTGCGAGCAGCACATGCAGCGCCGCCAAGCCGCCAAGGACGACATCAGCCCCGAGCTGCGCATGGCACTGGCGGAAGACGCCATCCTGTGCGGCCGCCTGGACGACGCCAAGCGCTACCTGGAGCGCACCGCCGGCCCGCAGAGCCAGTACCTCGCCAGCGCCGTGGTGCTGCTGCGCGGCGCCAGCGGCGCGGCCATCGTCGGCTTCGACGCGGCGCTCAAGACGCTGCGGCGCGACACCGGCAAGCGCAAGCACCTGCTCACCGGCATGGGCGGCTACCTGTACCTGCTGTCGATGCTGCGCAGCGGCGACCCGAAACACCTGAAGGCGGCCGAGGCCTACCTCGAAATCGCCGTGCGCATGCCGCAGAACCGCGACACCGCCGTGCACCAGCAGATCGACATGCTGCGCCAGATCCGCGCCGGCATCATGCCGCCCGCCGCCGTCTCCACGCTGGCGTGGGAGACCGGCCTGCAGACGCAGATGTTCCAGTGCCTGCTGTATTTCTGGTTGTCGCTGCCGCAGCTGTCCGAGCGCAAGGCGCAACTGGAGGAGCTGGCGCAGAACGCCGAACGCGCCGGCTACCTGTTCATCGCCGGGCAGGCCGCCTGCCTGCTGGGCCACCTGGGCGACGTCGAACAGCAGCGCCACGCGAACGCGCTGCGCTCGCGCCTCGGCTACCCTGACCTGACGGTGTGGTTCGAGCGGCAGGAGGCGTGGCAGCGGCAGCTGACGGCGCTGATCAACCTGCAGCAGCCCGCCGCCGTCGATGCCGCCGGCAGCACGCGCCTGGTGTGGATGCTGAACTACGATAACCGCCACGGGCTGACCGACGTCGCGCCGGTGGAGCAGAAGCGCGACGCGCGCGGCCTGTGGAGCAAGGGCCGCGCCGTGGGCCTCAAGCGCCTGCGCTTCGAGGCCGAGCAGTTCGATTTCCTCACGCCGCAGGACGTGCGCGCGTCCGAGGCGATCTCGGTGGCGCACCGCACCTACCAGTCCAGCGGCCTCGCTTACGAAATCGATCCGCAGCGCGCCGCCTCCGCGCTGATCGGCCACCCGCTGCTGTTCTGGGCCGACGCGCCCGATACGCGCGTGGAGATGCTGGCCGGCGAGCCTGAACTGCTGATCAAAAAAAGCCCCGGCAACCTGGAACTGCGCCTGCAACCGCCGATCCCGGACGACAGCTCCTCCGTCATCGTCACCAAGGAGACGCCGACCCGCCTGCGCGTGGTCACCATCCTCGACGAGCACCGCCGCATCGCCGCCATCGTCGGCGATGGCCTGAGCGTGCCGGCCCACGCGGAACAGCAGGTTCTGCACGCGATCAGCTCCATCTCGTCGCTGGTGACGGTGCAGTCGGAAATCGGCGGCGCCGCGCCGGACATGGAACAGGTGGAGGCCGACATGCGCCTGCACCTGCACCTGCTGCCCTACCAGCACGGCCTGAAGATGCAGGTGCTGGTGCGGCCGCTGGCCAACGGCGCGTACTACGCACCCGGCGCCGGCGCGGACAGTGTGATCGCGGACGTCAACGGCAAGCCGGTGCAGGCGCGCCGCAAACTGATCGACGAACGCGACGCCGAGCGCGAACTGATCGCCAAGTGTCCGGTGCTGGAATCGGCCGAGCAGGAACACGGCGAATGGCTGCTGGGCCAACCGGCGCTGTGCCTGCAGCTGCTGGTGGAGCTGCAGGAGATGAACCCGGACAGCATCGTGCTGGCCTGGCCGGAAGGCGAGAGCTTCCGCGTGACCGCCAAGGTGGAGACCAAGCAGCTGCGCCTCGCCATCAAGAGCAACAAGGACTGGTTCGCGGCCAGCGGCGAACTGCAGATCGACGAAGGCAAGGTCATGGACCTGAAGACGCTGCTGGAGCTGATGCAGAAGAGCCAGGGCCGCTTCGTGGAGCTGGGCGAGAACCGCTACCTGGCGCTGACCGAGGAACTGCACCGCCGCCTGATGGAGGTGTCGGTCTACGGCGAGATCACCGGCGACGGCGTGCGCCTGCATCCGCTGGCGTCGTTCGCGCTGGAGGAACTGGCCGACGATATCGGCGGCCTGAAATCGGACAAGCTGTGGAAGGAGCACCTGGCGCGCATGGAGGCGCAGGCGTCCTTCGTGCCGCAGCTGCCGAGCACTTTGCAGGCGGAGCTGCGCGACTATCAGCTGGAAGGCTTCAACTGGCTGTCGCGCCTCGCCAGCTGGGGCGTGGGCGCCTGCCTGGCCGACGACATGGGCCTGGGCAAAACGCTGCAGGCGCTGGCGCTGATCCTGTCGCGCGCGCCGCAAGGCCCGACGCTGGTGGTGGCGCCGACCTCCGTCTGCATGAACTGGATCAGCGAAGCCGCGCGCTTCGCGCCGACCCTGAACGTGAAGCTGTTCGGCCCCGGCGACCGCGCCGAGACCATGTCCACGCTGCAGCCCTACGACCTGGTGGTGACCAGCTACGGCCTGCTGCAGCTGGAGTCCGCGCTGTTCGCCGGTGTGCAGTGGAACACCATCGTGCTCGATGAGGCGCAGGCGATCAAGAACGGCGCCACCAAGCGCTCGCAGGCCGTGATGGCGCTCAAGGGCGACTTCCGCATGATCGCCACCGGCACGCCGCTGGAGAACCACCTGGGCGAGTTGTGGAACCTGTTCCGCTTCATCAATCCGGGCCTGTTGGGCAGCATCGAGCAATTCAACCTGCGCTTCGCCGCGCCGATCGAAAAGCCGCAGGACCATCGCGCCGAACTGGGCGCCCGCAACCGCCTGCGGCGTCTGATCCAGCCCTTCATGCTGCGCCGGACCAAGGCGCAGGTGCTGACCGAGCTGCCGTCGCGCACCGAGATCACGATGGAGGTTGACCTGTCGGCGGAAGAGACGGCGCTGTACGAATCGCTGCGCCGCGCCGCGCTGGAAAACCTGGCCGCGGTCGAAGGTCCGGCCGAGAAGAAGTCGATCCAGATCCTGGCCGAGATCATGCGGCTGCGGCGCGCCTGCTGCAATCCCAACCTGATCGCGCCGGAGCTGGGCCTGGCCAGCAGCAAGCTGGCGGCCTTCGCCCACCTGCTGGAAGGCCTGCTGGAGAACCGCCACAAGGTGCTGGTGTTCAGCCAGTTCGTCGACCACCTGTCGCTGATCCGCGCGCACCTGGACGCCAACAACATCAGCTACCAGTACCTGGACGGCTCGACCACCATGGCCGACCGCAAGAAGCGCGTGGACCTGTTCCAGTCCGGCCAGGGCGACGTGTTCCTCATCAGCCTGAAGGCGGGCGGCGTCGGCATCAACCTGACCGCCGCAGACTACGTGATCCACATGGACCCGTGGTGGAACCCTGCGGTGGAAGACCAGGCCTCGGACCGCGCGCACCGCATGGGCCAGCTGCGGCCGGTGACCATCTACCGGCTGGTGGCGCGCCACACCATCGAGGAAGGCATCGTCGAGCTGCACCAGCACAAGCGCGACCTGGCCGACAGCCTGCTCGAAGGCAGCGATGTCAGCGGCCGCATGTCCGCCAGCGAGATGCTCAACATGCTGCAGGAAGGCCTGAAAAAGTAGATGAACTTTGCCTGGCCCGCTCCGGTCTTACTGGCATTGCCCGCACCGGGTTTGTGAAGAGGAGAGCGCCATGAAAACCATAGCAGACATAATGAGTCGCGACGTGACCAGCGTGTCGCCGGAGGAAACCATACGCCGCGCGGCCGAGTTGATGGACGATCTCGATGTCGGCGCGCTGCCGGTCACCGAGGGCCACCGCCTGGTTGGCATGATCACCGACCGCGACATCACCATCCGCGCCACCGCCGCCGGCCTCGGGCCCGAGGAAACGCTGGTGACCGAGGTGATGTCCGAGGATATCTGTTACTGCTACGAGGACCAGAGCGTCGAGGAGGTGATGGAGGACATGGGCGACATCCAGGTGCGCCGGGTGCCGGTGGTCAGCCGGGACGACCACAAGCTGGTCGGCATCGTCGCGATGGCGGACCTGGTGCGGGACGAGGCCATGGAAGGGCGCACGGTGGAGACCTTGCGCGATATCTCCTCCCCGATGCCGCCGATGTAGCACGGCCGAATAATCGCGGTTTCCGGTTTTTGTCTTGTAACGGGCGCTCTCAAGCGGGTCGATTAGTGATAATCTCCCACGCTTCGACTGAGCCCGCCTCGTGCATGGGCGGGCCTGGTCAAAATAAACAGAGGCTACCTACGATGATCAAGACAAAAATCGCGCTGGCTGTATTGATGACGACGCTCGCCGTCGCACCAGCCGGCGCCAGCACGCACCACAAAGCCGCCCACGCCGCGGCCAAGAGCAGCGGCAAGTCCACGCATTCGACCCATGGGGCGCACGCCAGGAGCGGCGGCAAGGCCGCCAAGGGCAGCAGCAAACACAGCACCAGCAAAGGCAAGGGCAAGACCAGGGCGGTCGCCGCCACCGCCGTGGCCGCCGCAGCGGTGGCGCCGTCGCTAAAGCCGTCCGGCACGCCGGAACGCCGCCAGGACCGTTCCTTCGACGGCCAGAGCAGCCAGTTCCTGAACGCGCTGTGGCGCATCGATTCGGAAAGCGCGATCTACGCCGGCAAGTACGACACCGCCGCCACGCTGTCCATCCCCGACAAGGCCGGCCAGGCCAAGGAGCTGGCCTTCATCGACGAATGGAAGCAGCGTTTCAGCGCGATCAACGCCAGCCAGCTGTCGGCCAAGCAGCGCACCGACCTGGCGCTGCTGATCAACAAGCTCGACAGCGACCGCTTCCGCCTGACCACCCTGAAGGAATTCGAGTGGAATCCGGCCAGTTACAACGTGGCCGGCCCGATCGACTTGATCTTGAACACGGAATACGCGGCCCAGCCGCAGCGCCTGCGCACGCTGCTCAAGCGCATCGCCGGCATCCCGGCCTACTACGACGCGGCGCGCGCCAACATCGTCAACCCGACGCGCGAGCACACCCGCCTGGCGATCGCCCAGGCGCCCGGCGTGCAGACCTTGCTGACCGAGGTGGACAAGGCGGCGCAGGCGTCCATCCTGACGCCGGTGGAGAAGCAGCTGTTCACCCAGCGCGTGAACGCGGCGCTGACGGCGGTGGACGGCTACGTCGCCTTCCTGACCGAGATGGACAAGCAGATGGACACTGTGGGCCGCCGCAGCTTCCGCCTGGGCAAAGACTTGTATGAGCAGAAGTTCGCCTTCGACATCCAGTCCGGCAGCACGGCCGAGCAGACCTACCAGAAGGCGCTGGCCGCGCGCGAGGAATTGCTGGCCAATATGGAACGCATCTCCGACGAGCTGTGGGACAAGACCATGGGCGCCACCGCCAAGCCGGCCGACCGCTTTGCCAAGATCGGCATGGTGATCGACAAGCTGTCCGAGCGCCACGTGAAGCGCGAGGATTTCTTCGCCGAGATCCGCCGCCAGGTGCCGGTGCTGCAGGACTGGGTGATCAGCCACAACCTGCTGACGCTGGATCCGAAGAAACAGCTGGAAGTGCGCGCGACGCCCGCCTACCAGGCCGGTGTGGCGGGCGCCAGCATCGATGCGCCGGGGCCGTATCGCCCGCAGGACCGCACCTACTACAACGTGACGCCGCTTGGCGGCGCGACGCCGGAGGCGGCCGAGAGCAGCCTGCGCGAGTACAACTACTGGATACTGCAGATCCTCAATATCCACGAGGCGATACCGGGGCACTACGCGCAGCTGGTGTATGCGAACAAGTCGCCGTCGATCGTCAAATCCATCTTCGGCAATGGCGCGATGGTGGAGGGCTGGGCGGTGTATGGCGAGCGCATGATGCTGGAGTCCGGCTATGGCGACAACGCGCCCGAGATGTGGCTGATGTACTCGAAATGGAACCTGCGCAGCGTGACCAATACCATCCTCGATTACAGCGTGCATGTGTTGGGCATGACCGAGGAGCAGGCCATCGACCTGCTGACGCGCCAGGCCTTCCAGACGCGCAGCGAGGCGGTGGAGAAGTGGCATCGGGTGCAGGTGTCGTCGGTGCAGCTGACCAGCTATTTCAGCGGCTACAGCGAGATCATGGAATTGCGCGAGCAGCGCAAGCAGCAGCTGGGCGCCAAGTTCAACCTGAAGGAATTCCACGAGCAATTCCTGAGCTACGGCAGCGCGCCGGTGCGCGTGATCAAGGGCTTAATGACGCAGTAGGATCACGGCCGTTTGCGTGCGCGCAAACGGCTCATCCATTGATTCGATAGGGTGGGAGCTGGCCTGCGTTTTGGCTGGCTTCTGCTACTATTTAATCGGGGAGTGATCATGACCATGCCCATCAAATTCGACACACTTGAGTACGTTCGAACACTCGTAGAGGCCGGGATACCCAAGCCTCAAGCCGAGGCCCAGGCTCAAGCGCTGATTGAAGCGTTTGCCGAGGCGACCGTCACGCCCAGCGAGCTTGTGCTGCTCAGAACGGATTTCGTCGCCCGCATAGAAATCGTTAAGCACGACATGGATACGCTGAGGCAGATCGTGGATTTGCTGAAGCAAGACATGGAAACGTTGAAGCAGGACCTGGCTATCCTGAAGCAGATCGTGGAATGGCTGCAGCAGGCCGTGGAAACGTTGAAGCAAGACGTCGCTATTCTGAAGCAGGACGTGGCGACCTTGAAGCAAGACTTGGTGGCCTTGAAGCAGGACGTGGCGGCCTTGAAGCAAGACGTGGTGGCCTTGAAGCAGGACGTGGCGACGTTGAAGCAGGACGTGGCGGCCTTGAAGCAAGACATGGTGGCCTTGAAGCAGGACGTGGCGGCCTTGAAGCAAGACGTGGCGGCCTTGAAGCAGGACGTGGCGGCCTTGAAGCAGGACGTGGCGACCTTGAAGCAGGACGTGGCGACCTTGAAACAGGACGTGGCGGCCTTAAAGCAGGACGTGGCGGCCTTGAAACAGGACGTGGCGGCCTTGAAGCAGGACGTGGCGGCCTTGAGGCAAGACGTGGCGGTCTTGGGACGCGACTTGGAAGCCCTGAAAGCCAGCGTCAAAGCGAAATTCACCACGCTATTCTGGATGATGGGAATTTCGCTGACATTGAATGTCGTGATACTGGTGAAACTGTTTTCCTGAGATCAGGCCTTCTCTTCCGGCGCCGTTGACATGCGCACGAACATCGGCGCCACCAGCAGGCCCAGTTCGAACAGCAGGCACATCGGAATCGCCAGCGAGAACATGCTGACCGCATCCGGCGGCGTAACGATCGCTGCCACCACGAAGGCGCCGACGATGGCGTAAGGCCGTATCTCCTTCAGCTTGGCCACGCTGACCAAACCCATACGCACCAGAATCACCACCACCACCGGCACCTCGAAGGTCGCGCCAAAGGCCAGGCACATCGACATCACAAAATCCAGGTAGTTCTCGATATCCGGCGTCACCGCGATCGACTGCGGCGAGAACTCGGAGATGAACTGGAACACGCGCCCGAACACCAGGAAGTAGCAGAACGCCACGCCGGACATGAACAGCACCGACGACGAAATCACCAGCGGCGCGATCAGCCGCTTCTCGTGCGCATACAGGCCGGGCGCCACGAAGGCCCACAGCTGGTACAGCACCCACGGCAGCGACAGGATGATGGAGATGACCAGCGTCACCTTCATCGGCACCAGGAACGGTGAGATCACGCCGGTGGCGATCATCTTCGAGCCGACCGGCAGCGAGGCGATCATCGGCCGCGCGATGAAATCGTAGATATGCGACGGACCGGGCCAGATCATCAGCGCGATGCAGACGATGGCAATGCCGATCGATGCCTTGACCAGGCGGTCGCGCAATTCGATCAGGTGAGAGATAAAGGTCTCTTCGCCCTTTTCAGGAGTAGTCATTTAGTAGAACGAAGAAGAGGAGTTGCTGCCGGGGCGGAAGCGCGCCACGCGCGCGGCGCCGGAGGTCACGTGCATCTTGCCGCCGTTGCGCTGCTTGTACCAGCCGGGAATGGCCGAATTGCGCACCAGCTTCTTGCGCCGGAACTCGCGCGCCTTGCGCGACAGGTCGTCGGTGGTGACGTGGCTGATGGTCGGCGTGTGAATGGTCGGCGTGTCGTGCCAGGCGTTTTCCACCTCGGCCACGTGCTGCGACATCGAATTCTCGACGTCCGCCTTCACGCTCTCGGCCGCCGCCTGCACTTCCTTCTGGAGGTTTTTCAACTCCTCCAGTTCGATCTCGCGCGAGACTTCGGATTTGACTTCGTTGAGGTAACGCTGGGCGCGGCCGTACAGCGTCCCGGCCATGCGGGCCACCTTGGGCAGCTTTTCAGGACCGATGACGACCAGCGCAACCACGCCGATCACAGCAAGTTTGGTAAGACCGAGATCGATCATAAGGTGGTTTCAGCCGGGCAGGGAGCAGCGCTCCCCCAGCTTACTTCTTCTCTTTAGCGTCGACGTCGATGGTACCCGGCGCGGCTGGCGTGGCCGGCTTGTCGTCCTCGCCCTTGACGCCATCCTTGAAGCCCTTGACGGCCTTGCCGATGTCCGAACCCATGTTGCCCAGTTTCTTGGTACCGAAAACCAGCATCACGATGACCAGCACGATCAGCCAATGCCAAATACTAAATGAACCCATCATATTCCCCTTGCAAGGCGCATGCGCCCGATTATCCATTGAGACCAGAACTGCTGCGACAGTATAAGCGATGCGCCGCCTGTCATGTAGATGTCATACGGCTTAGCGCTGGCCGCGCCACGGGTGTGGGCCGCCGATCACGTGCAGGTGTAAATGGTACACCTCCTGGCCGCCATTGGGCCCACTGTTAATCAGCGTCTTGTAGCCGCCGGTCGGCGCGCCGTCCGCATCATAGCCGACGCCGCAGCCGGCTTCCTCTGCCAGACGGGGGGCCAGCGCCAGCATCTTGCCCAGCAGCGGCGCCTCGTTGGCGCTGCAATCGGACAGTGTCGAGAAATGTTTCTTCGGAATCAGCAACAAATGCACCGGCGCGGCCGGATTGATGTCCTTGAAGGCCAGCAGGTCTTCGTCTTCGTAAACGATGGCGGAAGGGATTTTCTTTTCAGCTATCTTGCAAAACAGGCAGTTTTCCACAACGACTCCGTGAGTGGGGGGTTATTCCTTGCGGGCGGCTTTTTCCTCGATGCCGGATACGCCTTCGCGGCGCGCCAGCTCGTCGAGCACCTGCTGCGGCTTCAAATCGAACTGGGCCAGCAGCACCAGCGTATGGAACCACAAGTCGGCCACCTCGTACAGCACCTTGCCACTGTCGCCGCCGGCGCGCGCATCCTTGGCGGCCATGACGGTCTCGGTGGCTTCCTCGCCGATTTTCTTCAGGATGGCGTCGTCGCCCTTGGAGAACAGCTTGGACGTGTAGGACGTGGCGGGATCGCCCCCGTTGGCCAGTTTGCGCGACTCGATGATGTCGGCCAGGCGGTCCAGGATAGTGCTCATGTCGGTTTCTTTGCTTTGGTTTTCGCCACGGTGGCGGGGGTGTAGATTTCCGATGGGTCCTTCAGCACCGGCTCGGTGTTCTGCCAGTCGCCTTCCAGCGCGTCGCCCTCGAACTTCTGGAAGAAGCAGGAATGGCGGCCGGTGTGGCAGGCGATGCCGCCGGCCTGCTCGATCTTCAGCAGCACCACGTCCTCGTCGCAGTCGAGGCGGATTTCCAGCACCTTCTGCACGTGGCCGGACTCCTCGCCCTTGTGCCACAGCTTCTTGCGCGAGCGGCTCCAGTAGACGGCCTCGCCCAGCTCGACCGTCTTGGCCAGCGCATCGCGGTTCATCCAGGCGAACATCAACACATCGTTGCTGCCCGCTTCCTGGGCGATGACCGGCACGAGGCCGTGCTCGTCCCATTGGATCTTCTTCAGCCATTTAGCCTTGGCCAAGGCGCTTGGGGTAGTCGACATCGTCATTTTCCAATTAAACCAGGCGCATCGGAATGCCCTGCTGCGCCATGAACCGCTTGGCTTCCTGCACGGTGTGCTGGCCATAGTGGAAGATGCTGGCCGCCAGCACCGCGTCGGCCTTGCCCAGCTTGATGCCGTCGGCCAGGTCCTGCAGGCCGCCGACACCGCCCGAGGCGATCACCGGGATGCTGATCGCGTCGGACACGCCACGCGTCAGGCCCAGGTCGAAGCCGGACTTGGTGCCGTCGCGGTCCATGCTGGTCAGCAGGATTTCGCCGGCGCCCAGCTGTTCCATTTTCTTTGCCCACTCGATGGCGTCGATGCCGGTGGCCTTGCGGCCGCCGTGGGTGAACACTTCCCACTTGCCCGGCGAAACCTGCTTGGCGTCGATCGCCACCACAATGCATTGCGAGCCGTGTTTTTGCGAGGCGTCGAACACCAGCTGCGGGTTGGTCACCGCCGACGAGTTCATGGCGACCTTGTCCGCGCCGGCGTTGAGCAGGCGGCGCACATCGGCCACCTCGCGCACGCCGCCGCCCACCGTCAACGGAATGAACACCTGCGAAGCCACGGCCTCGATGATGTCCAGGATCAGGCCGCGGTTGTCGCTGGTGGCGGTGATGTCGAGGAAGGTCAGTTCGTCGGCGCCCTGCTCGTCGTAGCGGCGGGCGATTTCCACCGGGTCGCCGGCGTCGCGCAGCTCGGTGAAATTGACGCCTTTGACGACGCGGCCGTCGGTCACGTCCAGGCAGGGGATGATGCGTTTAGCGAGCATTATTCTTCCGTGTCTTCTTCGACCACGTCGCCGCTCAGTTCATCCGCGCGCAACTGGGCCGAGGCCAGGTCGATGGTGCCTTCGTAAATCGAACGGCCGCAGATCACGCCTTCGATGCCTTCGTCCTGCACCGCGCACAGCGCTTCCACGTCGCCCAGGTTGTGCAGGCCGCCCGATGCGATGACCGGGATCTTGACCGCCTGCGCCAGCTTGACGGTGGCTTCGATGTTCACGCCGCCCATCATGCCGTCGCGGCCGATGTCGGTGTAGATGATCGATTCCACGCCATACGCTTCGAACTTCTGCGCCAGGTCGATCACTTCATGGCCGGACATCTTGCTCCAGCCGTCGGTGGCGACCTTGCCGTCCTTGGCGTCCAGGCCGACGATGATGTGGCCGGGGAAGGCGCCGCAGGCGTCGTGCAGGAAGCCCGGCTCCTTGACCGCGGCGGTGCCGATGATCACGTAGCTGATGCCGGCGTCCAGGTAGCGCTCGATGGTGTCGAGGTCGCGGATGCCGCCGCCCAGCTGCACGGGGATTTCATCGAGGTCGTTTTCCTCGGCATATTCCTGCACCACTTTCAGGATGGCCTTGACCGCGGCCTCGTTCTTCGGCTTGCCGGCGAAGGCGCCGTTCAGGTCGACCAGGTGCAGGCGGCGCGCGCCCTGTTTCAGCCAATGCAGGGCCATGTCGGCCGGATCTTCGGAAAATACGGTGGCGAGTTCCATATCGCCTTGTTTCAAGCGAACGCAGTGACCGTCTTTGAGGTCGATGGCAGGAATGAGCAGCATGATGGTTTAGGTAGATTTAGGGGTAAATGAAATCAAGGGTTCCAGTGAACGAAATTTTTGTACAACTGCAATCCGGCCGCGGCGCTTTTCTCCGGGTGGAACTGGGTCGCAAAAATATTATCACGGGCGACGGCGCAGCTGAACGGTGCACCGTAGACAGTTTGTCCGACGGTGTGTTCGCTCAGCGCAGGCTGGGCAAAATAGCTGTGCACGAAATAGAAGTAACTATCGTCCGCGATATCCTGCCACATCGGATGAGACGCGGTTTGATGGACTTGGTTCCACCCCATCTGCGGCACCTTGAAGCGCGAGCCATCCTCCTGCAACTGGCCGTCCAGCTGGAAGCGCACCACCTTGCCCGGCAACAGGCCCAGGCCGGCGGCATTGCCTTCCTCGCTGACGTCGAACAGCATCTGCTCGCCGATGCACACACCCATCAGCGGCTTGGTTTTGGCGGCCACCAGCAACGCGTCCTGCACACCGGATTCGCGCAGGCTGCGCATGCAGTCCGGCATGGCGCCCTGGCCGGGCAGCACGATGCGGTCGGCGCTTTCGATGTCGGCCACTTCGCCGGAGATCAGCACGTTGGCCTCGGGCGCGACGGCGCGCAGGGCCTGCGCGACCGAGCGCAGATTGCCCATGCCGTAATCAACTACTACGATTTTTTTCATGATTTTGCTTAGAGACTGCCCTTGGTCGACGGGATCGTGCCGGCGGCGCGCGGGTCCAGCTCGGACGCCATGCGCAGCGCGCGGCCGAAGGCCTTGAACACGGTTTCGCATTGATGGTGGGCGTTGGTGCCGCGCAGGTTATCGATGTGCAGCGTGACCAGCGCGTGGTTGACGAAGCCGCGGAAGAATTCCAGCGTCAGGTCGACGTCGAAGGTGCCGATCATCGCGCGCGTGAACGGGATGTGGTACTCGATGCCTGGCCGGCCGGAGAAATCCAGCACCACGCGCGACAGCGCCTCGTCCAGCGGCACATACGAATGGCCGTAGCGGACGATGCCCTTGCGGTCGCCGATGGCCTTGGCCACGGCCATGCCCAGCGTGATGCCGACGTCTTCCACCGTGTGGTGGTTGTCGATATGGATGTCGCCGGTCGCTTCCACTTCCAGGTCGAACAGGCCGTGACGGGCGATCTGGTCCAGCATGTGGTCCAGGAAGGGCACGCCGGTGTTCAGCTTTTGCTGGCCGGTGCCGTCAAGGTTGATGGAAACGCGGACTTGCGTCTCGTTGGTGTTGCGGGTGATTTCTGCGGTGCGGTTCATGAAAGGCTCGCGATGGCGATGGCGATAACGTTAGGATGCCAGCGATGCTGCGAAGGCATCGAGGAAGGCGGAATTCTCTTCCGGGGTGCTGACCGTGATACGCAAACAATTGGCCAGCACATCGTGCATTTTACCTACATTTTTGATTAATACCTTGCGGGACAGCAGTTTCGCATAGGCATCATCGGAATTCGGCACCCGTATCAAGATAAAATTCGCCGCCGACGGGAAGACCTGCACCCCGGGCATGGAGGCCAATGCAGCCATCAGATCGGCGCGTGCGGCGCGCAAATCGGTGGCCTGCTGGTTCAGCACCTCCACGTGGTCGAGCGCGAATTCGGCCGCTGCCTGCGTCAATACGTTGATGTTGTAAGGAGGCCGCACTTTGTCGAATTCCGCCAGCAATTCCGGCGCCGCCGACATGTAGCCGAGGCGGATGCCGGCCAGGCCGAGCTTCGAGACGGTGCGCATCACCACCAGGTTGTCGAACTCCGGCAGGCGGTGCATGAAGGTCTGCTGCGCGAACGGCTCGTAGGCTTCGTCCACCACAGCCAATCCGAAGCCGTCCAGCGCCTTGATGATGGCGACGATGTCGTCGGCCGCGAACAGGTTGCCGGTCGGGTTGTTTGGATAGGACAAAAACACCAGCGACGGCTTGTGCTGCGCGATCGCGGCCAGCATGGCCGGCAGGTCCAGCGTCAGGTCGGCCTTCAAAGGCACGCCGACATAGTCCATGCCGGCGAATTGCGCCGAGCGCTGGTACATGACGAACGACGGCGTCGGCGCCAGCACCACGGCGCGGCGGTCCTGCAGCGCGCAGCCGGTGCACAGGATCGAGATCAATTCATCGGAGCCGTTGCCCAGCATGACGTCGTAGCCGGCCGGCACGCCCAGCTTGGCGCGCACGCGTTCCTTGATGGTGGCGTAGGAGGCGACCGGATAGCGGTTCAGCGTCACGTCCACCAGGCGGTTGGCCAGCTCCTCGCGCAGGTGATGCGGCAGGTGGTAAGGGTTCTCCATCGCATCCAGTTTGATATAGCCACTCGCGTCGGCGACGTGGTAGCCATGGATGGCGCGCACGTCGGAGCGGATGGTGGTGTTGACCAGGGTGTCGATGGAAGACATCTTACTAAGGCTCCTATGAGTTGATTAAACTTCGCTTGGGTGATGCTTTTTTCTTCTTCTCCGGCGGCGCCGGCACTTCCGGCATCGCCAGGCGTTCGGCGATGATGGCGCAGTAGTCGGGATTCAGTTCGAAGCCGACGAAATTGCGCCCGCAGCGCTTGGCGGCGATGGCCGTCGTGCCGCTGCCCATGAACAGGTCCAGCACCACGCCGTCCGGCGGGCACGAGGCCTTGACCATGCGCTCGATGATCTCCAGCGGCTTTTGCGTGGGATGGTCGGCGCGCTCGGGATGCTCACGGTGCAGGCGCGACACGCTCCACAAATCCTTGGGGTTGTAGCCCACTTCCAGCCACTTGGCGCCGACGAAGATCGAGCGCGAACGGGCCTTCTTGGTTTCGGCGTCATAGGGAATGCGCACCGAGTCCAGGTCGAAGTAGTAATCCTTGCGGCGCACGAAGAAGCCGATGGTGTCGTGCACCGACGAGTAGCTGCGCACGCTGCCGCCCATCGACGGCACGCGGCGGTCCCAGATAATCTCGTTCATCATCGTCATGCGCTTTTTCAGCAGCACGAAGATCTCCGGCGAAAAGCGCCAGGTCAGGAAGATGTACAGGCTGCCGTTGGGCTTGAGCTTGGGCAGCGCTGCGTCTATCCATTGTTCGGTCCAGCGCAGGTACTCCTCCACCGTTTGCGAGTCGGAGTCGTTGCCGTAGTCCTTGCCCAGGTTGTACGGCGGGTCGGTCAGTATCAGGTCGATGGAGCCGTCCGGGATGCGCGCCAGTCCGGCCAGCGCATCCTCACAGAAGACCTGATTGATCCACGCTTCGGTCATTTGAGGCGCAGCTCCGCGCTGCGGGCGTGCGCCTGCAGGCCTTCGCCGTAGGCCAGTTCCGCCGCGACCTTGCCCAGCGTTTGCGCGCCGGCTTCGCTGACGTGGATGATCGACGAGCGTTTCTGGAAATCGTACACGCCCAGCGGCGACGAGAAGCGCGCGGTGCGCGATGTCGGCAGCACGTGGTTAGGGCCGCAGCAGTAGTCGCCCAGCGATTCGGACGAGAAGCGGCCGAGGAACATGGCGCCGGCGTGGCGGATCTGGTCGGCCCACTGCTGCGGGTTCTCGGCCGAGATTTCCAGGTGTTCGGCGGCGATGCTGTTGGCGATGGCGCAGGCCTCGGCCATGTCGCGCACTTTCACCAGCGCGCCGCGGTCGGTCAGCGAGGTGCGGATGGTTTCCGCGCGCGGCATCGCCGGCAGCAGCTTGTTGATGCTCGCTTCCACCCTGGCGATGTAGTCCGCGTCGGGGCACAGCAGGATGGCTTGCGCCAGCTCGTCGTGCTCGGCCTGCGAGAACAGGTCCATCGCCACCCAGTCAGGATCGGTGGTGCCGTCGCAGATGATCAGGATTTCGGACGGGCCGGCGATCATGTCGATGCCGACGATGCCGAACACGCGGCGCTTGGCGGCGGCCACGTAGGCGTTGCCGGGACCGACGATCTTGTCGACCGGCTGGATGGTCTCGGTGCCGTGCGCCAGCGCGGCGACAGCCTGCGCGCCGCCGATGGTGATGACGCGGGTGACGCCGGCAATCGCGGCGGCGGCCAGCACCATCTGGTTCTTCACGCCGTCCGGGGTCGGCACCACCATGGTGATTTCCTTGACGCCGGCGACGTGCGCGGGAATCGCGTTCATCAGCACCGACGATGGATAGGCGGCCTTGCCGCCGGGGACGTAGATGCCCACGCGGTCCAGCGGCGTGACCTTCTGGCCCAGCACCGTGCCATCGGCCTCGGTGTAGGTGAAGCCGTTCAGTTCCTGCTTCTGGCGCTCGTGGAACACGCGGATGCGCTGCGCGGCGGTGTGCAGCGCGTTGCGCTGCGCTTCGGGGATGGCGGCCAATGCGGCCTGCAGTTCGGCTTCGGGAATATCGAAGGCGGCCATGCTGGCGGCGCCGCCGTTCGGAATGCGGTCGAAGCGGTTGGTGTATTCCAGCACGGCGGCGTCGCCGCGCGTTTTCACGTCGGCCAGGATGCCGGCGACGGCGCGTTCGATCGCTTCATCGGTGCTTGCTTCAAATGCCAGCAGGGCGTCCAGTGACTTTTTGAAATCGGCTTGGGTGGAATCGAGCTTGGTGATTTGAATCGGCATGATGGTTTACTTTTTAGAGGCGCGTTCGAAGGCTTCGATGATCGGTTGCAGGCGGGCGCGCTTGATCTTCAGGGCGGCCTGGTTGACGATCAGGCGCGACGAGATGTCCATGATCGCTTCGACTTCTTTCAGGTCGTTGGCGCGCAGCGTGTTGCCGGTGCTGACCACGTCGACGATGGCGTCCGACAGGCCGACCAGCGGCGCCAGTTCCATCGAACCATACAGCTTGATCAGGTCGACGTGCACGCCCTTCTTGGCGAAGTGCTCGCGCGCCGTCTCGACAAACTTGGTGGCCACGCGCAGGCGCGCGCCCTGGCGCACGGCGGTCTCGTAATCGAAGCCGTTGCGCACCGCGACCGACATGCGGCAGGCCGCGATGTGCAGGTCGATAGGCTGGTACAGGCCTTCGCCGCCATGCTCCAGCAGCACGTCCTTGCCGGCCACGCCGAAGTCCGCCGCGCCATGCTGCACATAGGTCGGCACGTCGGTGGCGCGCACGATGATCACGCGCACATCGGGATCGTTGGTCGACAGGATCAGCTTGCGCGAAGTCTCCGGGTTTTCGGTGACGGTGATGCCGGCCGCTTCCAGCAGCGGCAAGGTGTCCTCGAAAATACGTCCCTTCGACAGCGCGAGGATCAGCTGCGGGTTGGCCTGGAATGCGCTCATGTTATTTAATCCGTTTGATGTTGGCGCCGACCGCGGACAGTTTCACTTCCATCTGGTCGTAGCCGCGGTCGAGGTGGTAGATGCGGTCGATCAGCGTTTCGCCGCGCGCGGCCAGCGCCGCGATCACCAGCGATGCCGAGGCACGCAGGTCGGTCGCCATCACGGGCGCGCCCACCAGCTGCTCGACGCCCTTGATGAAGGCCGTGTTGCCGTCGGTTTCAATCGACGCGCCCAGGCGGTTCATCTCCTGCACGTGCATGAAGCGGTTTTCGAAAATCGTTTCGGTCACGCGGCTGGCGCCGTCGGCGATAGTGTTCACCGCCATGAACTGCGCCTGCATGTCGGTCGGGAAGCCCGGGTATTCGGTGGTGCGGAACGTCACCGGCGTTGGGCGCTTGTCCATTTGCGCGCGGATCCAGTTGTCGCCGATGGTCATCTGCAGGCCGATCTCGCGCAGCTTGTCCAGCGCGGCGTCCATGATGTCGACGCGGGTGTTGCGGATCGTGATGTCGCCGCCGGTGGCAGCCACCGCGCACAGGAACGTCGCCGCCTCGATGCGGTCGGAGATCACGGCGTGCTTCGCGCCGTGTAGCTCGACCACGCCCTGGATCACCAGGCGGTTGGTGCCGATGCCTTCGATCTTCGCGCCCATCGCCACCAGCAGGTTGGCCAGGTCGGTCACTTCAGGTTCGCAGGCGGCGTTTTCCAGCACGGTCTCGCCTTCGGCCAGCGTCGCGGCCATCAGCAGGTTCTCGGTGCCGGTGACGGTGATCATGTCGGTGACGATGCGCGCGCCCTTGAGCTTTTTGCACTTGGCGTAGATGTAGCCGCCTTCGACGGTGATGTCCGCGCCCAGCGCCTGCAGGCCCTTGATGTGCTGGTCCACCGGACGCGAGCCGATGGCGCAGCCGCCCGGCAGCGAGACCTTGGCTTCGCCGAAGCGCGCCAGCAAGGGGCCCAGCACCAGGATCGAGGCGCGCATGGTTTTCACCAGCTCATACGGGGCTTCCAGCTTGTCGATGGCGCTGCCGTTGAGCGTGACCTTGTCGCCGTCCTGCGCCACTTTCAGGCCGGTCTGGCCCAGGAGCTTGAGGATGGTGGCCACGTCGTGCAGGTGCGGCACGTTGGACAGTTCGACATCGCCCGACGTCAGCAGGCCGGCGCACAGGATGGGCAGGGCCGCGTTCTTCGCGCCGGAGATGTTGATGTCGCCGTTCAGGCGATTGCCGCCTTGTATGAGGAGCTTGTCCATGCTTATCCTTGGTATTCTTCAGGGGTGAGGGTTTTCATCGACAGCGCGTGGATTTCCTCGCGCATGCGGTCGCCCAGCGCGGCGTACACGATCTGGTGGCGCTGGATCGGGCGCTTGCCGGCAAACGCGGGCGAGACGATCAAGGCCTGGAAGTGCTGGCCGTCGCCCTCCACTTCGAGGTGGGTGCATTCGAGGCCGGCCGAGATGTAGCCGTGGATCAGTTCTGGAGTAGTAGGCATGATGGGTCCTTAGAATTAGTGGCGCCTTAGTGGCGTAACCTGTAACCGCTGCGCAGCAAGCGTATCGCCAGCAGCGCCAGCGCGACCAGGAAGGCGGAGACGATGCTCACGCTGACCAGCGGGTTGACGTCCGACTGGCCGAAGAATCCGTAGCGGAAGCCGTCGATCATGTAGAAGAACGGGTTCAGGTGCGAGACCGTCAGCCAGAACGGCGGCAGCGAATGGATGGAGTAGAACACGCCGGACAGGAAGGTCAGCGGCATGATCAGGAAGTTCTGGAACGCGGCCAGCTGGTCGAATTTCTCGGCCCAGATGCCGGCGATCAGGCCCATGGTGCCGAGGATGGCGGCGCCCAGCAGCGCGAACACCACGATCCAGAACGGCGCCGTGAACGACAGGTGGGCGAACCACGCCGTCACCACGAACACGCCGAAACCGACCACGATGCCGCGCACCATGGCGGCGATCACGTAGGCCGAGAAGATCTCCCAGTGCGACAAGGGCGTGAGCAGCACGAACACCAGGTTGCCGGTGATCTTGGACTGGATCAGCGACGACGACGAGTTGGCGAAAGCGTTCTGCAAGACGCTCATCATCACCAGGCCGGGGATCAGGAAGGCGGTGTAGCTGACGTCCGCGTACACGGTGACGCGGCCTTCGAGCACATGGCCGAAGATCAGCAGGTACAGCATCGCCGTCAGGATCGGCGCGGCGACAGTTTGCGTGGCCACTTTCCAGAAGCGCAGCGTCTCCTTGTAGACCAGGGTGCAGAAGCCGGTGGAGATGAAGTTCATACGGTCCCCTTGTCCATGATCTGCAAGAAGATGTCTTCCAAATCAGCTTGTTGCAATTGCATTTCGTCGATCACGGCGCCGGATTCGCGCAGGCGCGCCAGCAGGGTTTCGACTTCGGCGTATTCGTTGACGCGCAGGCTGTACTTCTTGCCGTGCTCCGACTCTTCCGGATGCGTGACCAGGTGGCGCAGGTCCTCCGGCAGGTCGCCGGCGGCCAGGTTGACCGTCAGCTGCGAGCCGGAGATGCGGCGGATCAGCGATGCCATCGTGTCCAGCGCCACGACCTTGCCGCTCTTGAGCATGGCCACGCGCTTGCACATGGCTTGCGCTTCCTCCAGGTAGTGGGTGGTCAGCACCACGGTGTGGCCTTCGCGGTTCAGGCGCGAGATGAACTTCCACAGCGTCTGGCGCAGTTCGACGTCGACGCCGGCGGTCGGCTCGTCGAGCACGATGACGGGCGGCTTGTGCACCAGCGCCTGCGCCACCAGCACGCGGCGCTTCATGCCGCCGGACAGGGCGCGCATGTTGACGTCGGCCTTGTTGGTCAGGTCGAGGTTGTGCATCACCTCATCGATCCAGGCGTCGTTGTTGGCCAGGCCGAAGTAGCCGGACTGCAGGCGCAGCGTCTCGCGCACGGTGAAGAAGGGGTCGAACACCAGTTCCTGCGGCACCACGCCCAGCTTCTTGCGGGCGGCGCGGAAATCGCCGGTGACGTCATGCCCGTGGATGGTGACCTTGCCGGCGTCGGGACGGATCAGGCCCGCGATGATGGAAATCAGGGTGGTCTTGCCGGCGCCGTTGGGGCCCAGCAGGCCGAAAAATTCCCCCTCCTCGATGGAAAGGGACACGCCGCCCAGTGCCTGGAGCGACTTGTAGCGCTTCTCGACATTACTTATTTGGATCGCTGTCATGCTTGACTTATCTGTAAGGTGCGGCGGCGCGAACCGGCGCGGTGTGGCCTAAACTTGGCGGAAGGTGTTGCGGGCGCCGCGGCTCTCAGGCAGCGGCAACGTTCAATTATATTGGAAATTCGGATCGGCAGAGCCGGACTGGCTTTTTACCAGGGGTACAGCGGGCGGCGGGGTGGGGCGGGGGTCAATGATGGTGATGCGAAGACGAGTCGTCGGCGAGACCGGTCTTTTTGGTGAAGAAGGATTCCGGCGCGTTGACCGGGGCAAACTCTTCGTGGGCGGGATTGGCTGGTGCGCCGCAGTCCTGGTCCAGCTTGACGCTGGCCGGGAACAGCAGCGAGCACACGCCGTACAGCTTGGTCAGGCTTTGCAGCGCCGGCGGCAGGTTTTTCAGTTCCAGCTTGACGCCGGCGTCCTGGGCGGCGCGCTGCCACGCCAGCATGACCGACACCGCCACCGAATCCACCGTCAATACATGGCGCAGGTCGAACACGGTCTGGCCGGCCTTGAGGGCCGCCAGGCCGCGCTCCAGCGCCGCGGAGGCGTTGAGCACGGTCAGGGTCGTGAGCGACTGCAGGTTGTCGGTGGCTTCGGAAACGGCGGTGGACATGGCGTTATGGCTTACTTGGCGACGGTTTTCAGGGGCTTGTTGGCCAGCGACTTGTTCTTTTCCGTCAGCGTCTTGATCAGGCCGTCGATGCCGCCCTTGCTGATTTCGGAGGCGAACGTGCCTTTGTAGGTCTCGACCAGCCACGCGCCCAGCACGTTGATGTCGTAGATCTTCCAGCCGGCCGGGGTCTTGGCGACGCGGTAGTTCAGCGGGATCGGTTCGCCGCGGGTCACGTTGACCTGTGAGCGGACTTCCACTTCGTTGTCGGACGGGTCGGAACGCATCGGCTTGAACTCGACGGTTTCGTTTTTAATCTGCGACAGCGCGCCCGAGTAGGTGAAGATCAGCAGCGTGCGGAACTGGTCCGACAGCGCTTTTTGCTGCTCGGGGGTGGCGTCGCGCCAGAAGCGGCCGGCCGCCAGCGCGGTCATGCGCTGCGAGTCGACGTAGGGCAGGATCTTGCTTTCGACCAGGTCCAGCACTTTCTTCTGGTCGCCGGCCTGGATGGCTTTGTCGGCCTTGGCGGTCTCGATCACTTCCTGGCTGATGCGCTTGACCAGCACGTCCGGCGCTTCATTGGACGGCGCGGCGGCCGCGTGGGCGTTGACGGCCAGCGCGACAGTTGCCAAGGCGATAAGTTGTTTAATCAATTTCATGTTGTCGTTACCTTTGTGTGGTTCTTCGGGGTCACTGGCTGACGGTAGCCGCAGCCGGTGCGCCAGAGTTTAACTCTTTTGGCGCCGATTCGGATGACACAGGGGTAGAACTTTGTGCGGCAGCGACCGGTTTGGCTTCCGGCTTGGCTTCCGGCTTGCCTTCTGGCTCGGCCGAGTCATCCTTGGAAGGCTTGCGCGGCGCGTCGTCGCCGTCCGGATGAATCTGGCTTTCGCGGCGCTGCAGGAAGCCGTCGCGGATGAATTCGTAACGGTCCAGGGCGGCGTCTTCCAGCAAACTGGTCGCGTTCAGCAGGTTAGCACGTTGATCGACTACGCGGAGCGCGGTACCGGTGTTGCGGATGTAGACCGGTTCCTTGTAGCCCCAGATATCGCCCTTGATGTCCAGCGGCAAGGCCACCGTGTCGCGCACGGTCGAAGGCCCCAGCAGCGGCAGCATCAGGTACGGGCCGGACGGCACGCCCCAGGTGCCCAGCGTCTGGCCGAAGTCTTCCTTGTGCTTCTGCAGGCCGGCTTCCGAGGCGATGTCGAACAGGCCGACGATGCCCAGCGTGGAGTTCAGCGCGAAGCGGGTGACGTCCGACATGCCGGCTTCGCCATGGCCTTGCAGCAGGTTGTTGACGCCGGTCCAGGCGTCGGCCAGGTTGCCGAAGAAGTTGTTGACGCCGGTCTGCACAAAGTTCGGCAACACGTTGCGGTAAGCCGTCGCGGCGGGCTTGAGCGCGTAGGTGTCGACCGTGTCATTGAAGCTGAACATGGCGCGGTTGAAACCCTCGTACGGGTCGCGCGGGTTCGGGCCGGCGCAGCCGGCCAGCAGCACGGTGACGCCCAGCGCCAGTGCGGCGCTGCGGAGGTGTTTGGCGGTGCGTTGCGTCATTTGCTGTCCTTTCCTTCTGCAGCTTTGCTGTAGATGAACTGGTTAATCAGGTCTTCCAGTACGGCGGCCGACTGGGTCCGGGCGATCTTGTCGCCGGCGGCCAGGTTGGCGGTGTCGCCGCCGGCTTCGATGCCCACGTATTGCTCACCCAGCAGGCCGGCCGTCAGGATCTTGGCCGAGCTGTCTTTCGGGAACTTGTAGCCTTCTTCCATGTTCAAGGTTACCAGCGCCTGGTAACTCTTGTCATCAAACTTGATCTCTCCCACACGGCCTACCACCACGCCGGCCGCCTTGACCGGGGCCTGCGGGCGCAGGCTGCCGATGTTGTCGAACTTGGCGGTGATCGGGTAGGCCTTGCCGAAGGACATGGACCCCATGTTGCCGGCCTTCAGCGCCAGGAACATCAGCGCGGCGACGCCGACGACGATGAACAGACCGACCCAGACATCCAGAGATTTACGTTGCATAGCGATTCCTTAGTTTCTTATCTTTTATTTACTGAACATCAGCGCCGTCATCATGAAGTCCAGCCACCAGATCATCAGCGATGAAATCACGACCGTGCGGGTGGTGGCGCGCGCCACGTCTTCCGGGGTCGGCTGGGCTTCGTAGCCCTGGTACAACGCGATGAACGTGATGGCGATGCCGAACACCACGCTCTTGGCAAAGCCGTTGTAAATATCTTTCCAGATGTCGACGCCGCCCTGCATCTGCGACCAGAACGCGCCCTCGTCAACGCCGATCAGCTGCACGCCGACCAAGTAGCCGCCGAACACGCCGACCGCACTGAACACCGACGCCAGCAGCGGCACCGAGATCACGCCGGCCCAGAAGCGCGGCGCCAGCACGCGCTGGACCGGGTTGACGGCCATCATCTCCATTGCCGACAGCTGCTCGCCCGCCTTCATCAGGCCGATTTCAGCCGTCAGCGAGGTGCCGGCGCGGCCGGCAAACAGCAGCGCGGTGATCACCGGGCCCAGTTCGCGGGTCAGGCCCAGCGCCACCAGCAGGCCCAGCGACTGTTCCGCGCCGTATTTGTTGAGCGTGTAATAGCCCTGCAAGCCCAGCACCATGCCGACGAACAGGCCGGACAGGGTGATGATCAGCATCGAATAATTGCCGATGAAATGCAGCTGCTCGACCACCAGCGACGGCCGCCTCAGCAGGCCGGGCGACACGCCCAGCATGTTGGCAAAGGTGCGGCTGCCGTAGCCGATGCTTTCAACGTAATCGCGCAGCGGCGCGCCCAGCTTGGACAACCAGTTCTTCAGACTCATACTTGCACTCCCAGGCCCAGGTCATCGGCCAGGGATTTGCCTGGATAGTGGAACGGCACCGGGCCATCGGCCTCGGCGTTGACGAATTGCTTCACATACGGGTCGGTCGACACCATCATGTCGGCCGGCGTGCCGTGCGCGACGATCTTGCCTTGCGACAGGAAGTACACATAGTCGGCGATGGCGAAGCATTCCTTGACGTCGTGCGAGACCAGCACGGTGGTCGAGCCCAGCGCGGTGTTCAGGTTGCGGATCAGGTTGGCGGTGACACCCATCGAGATCGGATCCAGGCCGGCGAACGGCTCGTCGTACATGATCAGTTCCGGGTCCAGCGCGATCGAGCGGGCCAGCGCCACGCGGCGCGCCATGCCGCCGGAGATTTCGCCCGGCTTGAGCTTGGCGGCGTTGCGCAGGCCGACCGCGTGCAGCTTCATCAGCACCAGGTTGCGGATCAGCTCTTCCGACAGGTCGGTGTGCTCGCGCAGCGGGAAGGCGACGTTTTCGTACACGGTCAAGTCGGTAAACAGCGCGCCGTGCTGGAACAACATGCCCATCTTGCGCCGCAGCAGATACAGGCCGGCGGTATTGAGCTTGTGCACCACCTGGCCCTGCACTTTCACATGGCCGCGTTGCGGGCGGATCTGGCCGCCGATCAGGCGCAATACCGTGGTCTTGCCGCTGCCCGAGCCGCCCATCACAGCGATCACTTTTCCACGTGGGAAGTCCATCTGGAGGCCCGACAGGATGGCGCGCTTTCCATAGGAGAAGTGTAAATCACGGATTTCGACTAGATTAGCCACGACTGAACTCATTTTTTTGAATGCCGTATTGTAGTGCAGAAAGGTTAATCTCTGCTGGCGCCCCCTTCTTTTGTGACAGAGAGAGGCATTGTAAGTAGCGGATAATACAACACTACTGAACCCAAAGTCAGCAATTTACACCTATCAAGAATTGTAACATTGCTGCATTGCACAAGTTTCAGGCAAAAAAAACCGGTGGGAACGGGGATCACCCGTTGCCACCGGCGCGAAGAAGGCTTTCGCGGACCGCTGGGATTAGCGTGGAAGTTCCGAAGAGCCCATCAAAAACTCATCGACCGCGCGCGCGCACTGGCGGCCTTCGCGGATCGCCCACACCACCAGCGACTGGCCGCGGCGCACGTCGCCGGCGGCAAACACGTTGGGGGCGGAAGTCTTGTAGCAGCCTTCGCCGTCCGTGGTGGCCTTGGCGTTGCCGCGTGCATCTTTCTCGATGCCGAATGCGTCCAGCACGTTGGCGACCGGCGACACGAAGCCCATCGCCAGCAGCACCAGGTCGGCCTTCATCTCGAATTCCGAGTTCGGCACTTCGCTCATCTTGCCGTCTTTCCACTCGACGCGGCAGGCGACCAGCTTCTCGACCTTGCCGTTCTTGCCTTCCAGGCGCTTGGTGGCCACCGCCCAGTCGCGCTCGCAGCCTTCCTCGTGCGACGAGGAGGTGCGCAGCTTGGTCGGCCAGTACGGCCACACCAGCGGCTTGTTCTCTTGCTCGGGCGGCATGGGCATCAGTTCGAACTGGGTCACCGAGGCGGCGCCGTGGCGGTTCGAGGTGCCGACGCAGTCGGAACCGGTGTCGCCGCCGCCGATCACCACCACGTGCTTGCCGGTGGCTTTCAGCTGGTCCTTGACCTTGTCGCCGGCGTTGACCTTGTTTTGCTGCGGCAGGAAGTCCATGGCGAAATGCACGCCCTTGAGCTCGCGGCCAGGCACCGGCAGGTCGCGCGGCTGCTCGGCGCCGCCGGCCAGGATCACGGCGTCGAATTCCTTCTCCAGGTCCTCGGGGAAGATGGTTTCCTTGGCCCAGTTGTTGACGTTGGCAGGGAAGTCCTTGCCGACCAGCACGCTGGTGCGGAACACCACGCCTTCGGCTTCCATCTGCTTGATGCGGCGGTCGATGTGCGACTTTTCCATCTTGAAGTCGGGGATGCCGTAGCGCAGCAGGCCGCCGACGCGGTCGCTCTTCTCGAACACGGTGACGGCGTGGCCGGCGCGCGCCAGCTGCTGCGCCGCCGCCAGGCCGGCGGGGCCGGAGCCGACCACGGCCACTTTCTTGCCGCTCTGCCGGGCGGCCGGCTGCGGCACGACCCAGCCGTGTTCCCAGCCTTCGTCAATGATCTTGTGCTCGATCGACTTGATGCCGACCGGATCGTTGTTGATGCCCAGCGTGCAGGCGGCCTCGCACGGCGCGGGGCAGATGCGGCCGGTGAACTCCGGGAAGTTGTTGGTCGAGTGCAGGGTGTCCAGCGCCTCGCGGTAGTTGCCGCGATAGACCAGGTCGTTCCAGTCCGGGATGATGTTGTTGACCGGGCAGCCCGTGTTGCAGAACGGGATGCCGCAATCCATGCAGCGCGCGCCCTGCACCTTGGCCTGTTCGTTGGTCAGGGTGATGACGAATTCGGAATAGTTTTTCAAGCGCGTAGCAGGCGGCAGATAGCTCTCGTCCTGACGCTTGAATTCCATGAAGCCGGTGATTTTACCCACGATAATTCCTTAAATATTGTTCTGTACGGTCAGCATCAGGCTGCGATCGGCTGCGCGGAGGCGGCTTCGTTCGCCACATCCTCGGCCATCTCCACCAGAGCGCGCTTGTATTCGCTCGGGAAGACCTTGACGAATTTGCCGCGGCCTTCGGCCCAGTTGTCCAGCAACAGGCGGGCACGGGTGCTGCCGGTGTGCTTGAAGTGGCGCTCGATCAGGCGCTTCAGGATCACCTCGTCCGCTTCGCGGCCGTGGTCCTTGTGCTGCACGTGCCACGTGGCGCTGTGGGCTTCCTGCTCCTTGGCGGTCAGCACCGGCTCCAGCGTCACCATCGCGGTGTTGCAGCGCGCTTCGAAATCGCCTTCCGGGTCGTACACGTAGGCGATGCCGCCCGACATGCCCGCCGCGAAGTTGCGGCCGGTGGCGCCCAGCACGACCACGGTACCGCCGGTCATGTATTCGCAACCGTGGTCGCCGGTGCCTTCGACGACGGCGGTGGCGCCCGAGTTACGCACGGCAAAACGCTCGCCGGCCACGCCGTTGAAGAAGGCTTCGCCGCTGATCGCGCCGTACAGCACGGTGTTGCCGATGATGATGTTGTTCACCGCCCAGCCGCGGAACTCGGTGTTCGGACGCACGATGATGCGGCCGCCCGACAAGCCCTTGCCGACGTAGTCGTTGCCCTCACCGACCAGGTCGATGGTGATGCCGTGCGCCAGGAAGGCGCAGGCCGACTGGCCGGCCGTGCCCTGCAGCTGGATGTGGATGGTGTCGTCCGGCAGGCCGGCGTGGCCGTAACGCTTGGCCACTTCGCCCGACAGCATGGTGCCGACGGTGCGGTTGACGTTGCGTACCGGCGAGATGAACGAGACGCGCTCGCCCTTCTCCAGCGCGGCCTTGGCTTGCGCGATCAGCTTGTGGTCGAGGGCCTTGTCCAGGCCGTGGTCCTGGTCCATCGTGTGGTAGATGGAGTCGCCGTTCGGCACTTCCGGCGAGTAGAAGATGTTGCTGAAGTCCAGGCCCTTGGCTTTCCAGTGCGTGATCGCCTTGGATTTGTCCAGCAGGTCGACGCGGCCGATCAGCTCGTCATACGTGCGGATGCCCAGTTGCGCCATCAGCTGGCGGGCTTCTTCGGCAACGAAGAAGAAGTAGTTCACCACATACTCGGGCTTGCCGGAGAACTTGGCGCGCAGCACAGGATCCTGCGTGGCGACGCCGACCGGGCAGGTGTTCAGGTGGCATTTGCGCATCATGATGCAACCCTCGACCACCAGCGGCGCGGTGGCGAAGCCGATCTCGTCGGCGCCCAGCATGGCGGCGATGACGACGTCGCGGCCGGTACGCATCTGGCCGTCGGCCTGGACGCGGATGCGGCTGCGCAGGCCGTTCAGCACCAGGGTCTGCTGCGTTTCCGCCAGGCCCAGCTCCCAAGGCGTACCGGCGTGCTTGACCGACGACAGCGGCGACGCGCCGGTGCCGCCGTCATGGCCGGCGACCACCACATGATCGGCCTTGGCCTTGGTCACGCCGGCGGCCACGGTGCCGATACCGACTTCCGACACCAGCTTGACCGAGATCGAAGCGCGCGGGTTGGCGTTCTTCAGGTCGTGGATCAGTTGGGCCAAGTCTTCGATCGAATAAATATCGTGGTGCGGCGGCGGCGAGATCAGGCCCACGCCCGGCACCGAGAAGCGCAGCGTTGCAATGTACTCGGACACTTTATGGCCCGGCAGCTGGCCGCCTTCGCCCGGCTTGGCGCCCTGCGCCATCTTGATCTGGATCTGGTCGGCCGAGTTCAGGTAAGCCGCGGTCACGCCGAAACGGCCGGACGCCACCTGCTTGATGCGCGAGCGCAGCGAATCGCCTGCCTGCAGCGGAATGTCGACCACCATCTGCTCTTTGCCCATGACCGAGGCCATGGTCTCGCCCTGCTTGATCTTGATGCCCTTCAGTTCCATCGTGTAGCGCGATGGATCCTCGCCGCCTTCGCCGGTGTTGGACTTGCCGCCGATGCGGTTCATCGCCACCGCCAGCGTGGCGTGGGCTTCGGTCGAGATCGAACCCATGGACATCGCGCCGGTCGCGAAGCGCTTGACGATTTCCTTGGCCGGCTCGACTTCGTCCAGCGGAATCGCCTTGGCCGGGTCGAGCTTGAACTCGAACAGGCCGCGCAAGGTCAGGTGACGCTTGCTCTGGTCGTTGATGATTTGCGCGTACTCTTTATAGCTGGAGAAGTTGTTGCTGCGGGTCGAATGCTGCAACTTGGCGATCGCATCCGGGGTCCACAGGTGGTCTTCGCCACGCACGCGGTAGGCGTACTCGCCGCCGGCGTCCAGGTGGTTGGCCAGCACGGGATCGTCGCCGAACGCCAGGTTGTGCAGGCGCAGCGCTTCTTCCGCCACTTCAAACACGCCGATGCCTTCCACGTTGGAAGCCGTGCCCTTGAAGTATTTGTCGACCAGCGACTTGTTCAGGCCGACTGCTTCAAAGATTTGCGCGCCGCAGTAGGACATGTAGGTCGAAATGCCCATCTTGGACATGACCTTCATCAGGCCCTTGCCGACCGCCTTGGTGTAATTGTAGACCGCCTTCTCGCCGGTCATGTCGCCCGGCATGCCCAGCGCCATCTCGACCAGCGTTTCCATCGCCAGGTAAGGGTGGATCGCTTCGGCGCCGTAGCCTGCCAGCAGCGCGAAGTGGTGGGTCTCGCGGGCCGAGCCGGTCTCGACGACCAGGCCGGTGGACGCGCGCAGGCCCTTGCTGACCAGGTGCTGGTGCACGGTCGAGGTTGCCAGCAGCGCAGGAATCGCCACGCGATCCGGGCCGACCGAACGGTCCGACACGATCAGGATGTTGTGGCCGGACTTGACCGCGTCGACCGCCTCGGCGCACAGCGATGCCAGGCAGGCTTCCACGCCGTCCTTGCCCCATGCGAGCGGATAGCAGATGTTCAGCTCATATGACTTGAACTTGCCGCCGGTATGTGCGCTGATGCTGCGCAGCCGTGCCATGTCGTCGAAGCCCAGGATAGGCTGCGACACTTCCAGGCGCATCGGCGGATTGACGTTGTTGGTGTCCAGCAGGTTCGGTTTAGGACCGATGAAGGACACCAGCGACATCACCATCGCTTCGCGGATCGGGTCGATCGGCGGGTTGGTCACCTGCGCGAACAGCTGCTTGAAATAGTTGTACAGCGGCTTGAGCTTGTTGGACATGACGGCCAGCGGCGAGTCGTTGCCCATCGAGCCGGTGGCTTCTTCGCCGGCGGCGGCCATCGGCGCCATCAGGAATTTCAGGTCTTCCTGGGTGTAGCCGAAGGCTTGCTGGCGGTCCAGCAGCGACGGCACGGCTTTTTCGCCCTGCGCCGGCGCAACGTCCTTGGCGCGGTTGTGCGCCAGCTGGCTTTCGCTCAGCTTGATTTCGTTGAGCTTGATGCGCACCGCGTTGATCCATGCCTTGTATGGCTTGGCGTTGGCGTAGGTGTCCTTGAGCTCTTTATCGTCGATGATGCGGCCCGCTTCCAGGTCGATCAGGAACATCTTGCCTGGCTGCAGGCGCCATTTCTGGATGATCTTCGATTCGGGAATCGGCAGCACGCCCGATTCCGACGCCATCACCACCAGGTCGTCGTCGGTGACGATATAGCGGGCCGGACGCAGGCCGTTGCGGTCCAGCGTGCCGCCGATGTAGCGGCCGTCGGTGAAGGCCATGGCGGCCGGGCCGTCCCACGGTTCCATCATGGCGGCGTGATATTCGTAGAACGCGCGGCGATTGTCGTCCATCGTGCCGTGATTTTCCCAGGCTTCCGGGATCATCATCATCATCGCCTGGGCGATCGGATAACCTGCCATCAGCAGCAGTTCCAGCGCGTTGTCGAAACAGGCGGTGTCCGACTGGCCTTCATAGATCAGCGGGAACAGCTTGTGCAGGTCGTCGCCCAGCACAGCGGATTTCATCACGCCTTCACGGGCGCGCATCCAGTTGAAGTTGCCTTTGACGGTGTTGATCTCGCCGTTGTGGGCGATCAGGCGGTACGGGTGGGCCAGCGGCCATTCCGGGAAGGTGTTGGTCGAGAAACGCTGGTGCACCAGCGCCAGCGCCGAGATGCAGCGCGCATCCTGCAGGTCCTTGTAGTACACGCCGACCTGGTCCGCCAGCAGCAGGCCCTTGTAGACGATGGTACGGGCCGACAGCGAGGCCACGAAGAATTCTTTGCCATGGATCAGCTTCAACGCCTGGATCGCGTGGCCGGACGATTTGCGGATCACGTACAGCTTACGTTCCAGCGCGTCGGTGACCATGATGTCGGCGCCACGGCCGATGAAGATCTGGCGGATCACCGGCTCCTTGGCGCGCACGGTCGGGGACATCGGCATGTCGCAGTCGACCGGCACGTTGCGCCAGCCCAGCACGACCTGGCCTTCGGCGCGCACTGCGCGCTCGATTTCCTGTTCGCAAGCGATGCGGGAAGCGTTTTCCTTCGGCAGGAACACCATGCCGACGCCGTACTCGCCTGGCGGCGGCAGTTCCACGCCCTGCTTGGCCATCTCATCGCGATAGTACTGGTCCGGGATCTGGATCAGGATACCGGCGCCATCGCCCATCAGCGCGTCGGCGCCCACGGCGCCCCGGTGATCGAGGTTTTTCAGGATCAACAGACCCTGTTCCACGATGGAGTGGCTCTTGTTGCCTTTGATGTGGGCGACAAAACCGACGCCGCAGGCATCGTGTTCATTGGACGGATCGTACAGACCTTGGGCTTTCATGGGCTCTCCACTGCAATTTTGACTAACGAAAAGCTAGAGTAGTGCAATGCAGCGTAAACTTCAACAATAACAATTAGGGTCGGAGTCGAATTAATTTTTCCCAAGTCGCTGAAAATTTTAATTAGGGACAGAGTGATGGCGGCTTTAAAAAAACCGCGGGATCTGGCGCTTCCCGCGGTTCTGGCTAGCTGTTCAGGCCGCTTCAGGCTTGATTTTGAACGGCCGGCCGCGCTTGGCCGGCAAGACCTGGCGCTTGACCTTGTGCTGCAACGCAGTCTTGAATTGCTCAGTGCCCAATGGCCAGCCCTTGAGCAGCGCCTTGCTGATGAGGGTGATCTCATCTTCGCTTAGCGCCGGCTCGGCCAGCGCGATGTACGCCGCCTCGCGCTGGAATGGCGTGTTGCCCAGCTCCCAGAACTTCGGATGGTCGACGATCAGGCCGTCGGAGCGCAGGCCGGCGTGGTGTGGATAGCTGGACCACGGATAATCCTCGGCCCGCCCCACCATGCCGTTGCGCACCGGATTGAACTCGATATAACGGCTGCACGACATGAAGTATTGCTCGGCGTCGATCAGCGAGGTTTTGTAGCGTCCGTTCCACAAAGTACCGCTGCGGCCGTATTTTTGGTTGAAATAGGGCACGTAGTAGCGGCCTATCCATTGCATCATCTGGCCCAGCCCGTCCGCATCGGCCGGCGTGACCAGCAAATGCAGGTGATCCGGCATCAACACATAGGCGTGCACCGCCACCTTGTAGTTTTTGGCGGCGGTGCGCAGCCAGCCGAGGAAGGCCTGGTAATCTTCGGTCTCGCGGAAGATCGGTTGGTTGTTGTTGCCGGTCTGGATAACGTGGTGCGGCTGGCCGGGGACGATCAAGCGGGGTAGACGTGCCATAAATTTCAGCAAAAGGAATCGGAAACACCGATTCTACACCACTCTGTCCCCGATTAATCAGGCGCCCAGCAAAACCGGCATGACTCTGTCCCTGTTTTTCGGTCCATTGCCGGAAAGCTGGAACACGCTGACCACGCGGGCCAGCGCCCCGCTCTGGTCCTGCAGCGCGGCGGAGGCCGCCGCCGCCTCCTCGACCAGCGCCGCGTTCTGCTGCGTCACCTGGTCCATCTGGGCGATGGCGCGGTTGATCTGCTCGATGCCGTTGGTCTGCTCGGCGCTGGCAGTGGTGATTTCGCCGATGATGTCGGTCACACGCCGCACGTTGACGACGATTTCCCGCATCGTGCTGCCGGCCTGGGCCACCAGCCGGGCGCCGCTTTCCACCTTGTCGACCGAGTTGTTGATCAACTCCTTGATTTCCTTGGCCGCGCTGGCGCTGCGCTGGGCCAGGTTGCGCACCTCGCTTGCCACCACGGCGAAGCCACGGCCCTGGTCGCCGGCGCGGGCCGCCTCCACTGCCGCGTTCAGGGCCAGGATGTTGGTCTGGAAGGCGATGCCGTCGATCACGGCGATGATGTCGACGATCTTGTGTGCCGACGTGCTGATCTCGCTCATGGTGTCGACCACCTCGTCGACCACGGTGCCGCCCTTGACCGCCACTTCGGAGGCCGACAGCGCCAACGTATGGGCCTGGCGCGAGTTGTCGCCGTTCTGCTTGACGGTGGCGGTCAGTTCTTCCATCGACGAGGCGGTCTGCTGCAGCGAGCTGGCCTGCTGTTCGGTGCGGGCCGACAAGTCGAGGTTGCCGGTGGCGATCTGGCCCGAGGCGGTGGCGATGGTGTCGGTGCCGCTGCGGACCTGGCCGACGATGTTGATCAGGCTGGCGTTCATGTCCTTCAGCGCCTGCAGCAGCACGCCGGTCTCGTCCTTGCTGCGCACGTCGATCTTGCTGCTCAAGTCGCCTGCCGCGACGGTCTGCGCCACCCGCACCGCCTTGTGGATGGGATCGGTAATCGAGTGGCCGATCATGTACGCGAACCAGGCGCCCAGCACCAGCGCGCCGGCCGTCAGCGCCAGCAGGAAGCGCTGGCCGGAGTGGTATTGCTGCTGCACTTCCGCCGCCAGCGCGCGGCCGACGCCGGCCTCGTAGTCGCCGATCTTGTGCACGCTGTCCAGGTAGGCATTGAATTGGGCTTCCAATTTGTTGTCGGCCAGGGCGCGGGCGCCGGCGATGTCGCCGCTTTTCTTGAGCTTGAACAAGGCATCGCGGCTGGCCGCATACTCCTTGCGCACGGACGCCACCGATTCCAGCAAGGCTTTTTCCTCGGTGCTGGTCAGCAGGGGTTCGAGTTGTTTCTGGATGGCGTTGACGCGCGCGCGGGTGGCGGCTGCCTTCTCGGCCAGCGCCGGAGATTCGGCGGTTTCGGTATTGCGGGCGAAGGCCAGCACGCTGACGCCGCTGATGCTGATCTGGTTATGCCATTCGGCGGTCAGGCGCTCCTTGACGCTGGCGCTGCCGACCATCTGTTCGGTCAGGTCGCCCACCGCCTGCAGCCGCCACATGCCGGCCATGGCCATGCCGACGATGAGCAACATCACCAGGCCGAAACCGCCGGCCAGGCGCATCCCAATTTTCCAATCGCTGTAGCGCATTACAATTCTCCCCAGTTTTTGTAGGTGGAAAATTCATGCTACGACAAAGCTGCACTTAGGAAACTCACAGATTTCCACAGTACAGAAATACTATTGAGTCTGACTCAAGACAAGTTGAAGCTGGCGGAGAGGCTGTAGCCCTCGCCATAGGCGCTGCGCAGGGGCAGGTCCTGGCCGAGGCCGGTGCGAGCTTTTTTGCGTAAACGATACACCAGCATGTCGACCCGGCGGCCGGCGTCCGGATCGTCGCCGCCGATGCCGGCCACGATGACCTGGCGCGGCACGGGACGGGTGTTAATCGTCAGCAAATGAAGGAAGTTGCATTCTTTCTCGGTCAGCGTGATCGCCATGCCTTGCAGCTCCAGCTGGCGGGCGCTGACGCGCAGCGTCCACTTGCTGGGCGCCGGGACGGTTTCCTGCGGGCCGACGCGGCGGTCCAGCGCCTCGATGTGGGCGGCCAGTTCAGGGAATTTGATCGGCTTGGTCAGGTAGTGGTCGGCGCCCAGGCGCAGGCCGAGGATGCGGTTGTCGAATGCGACGCGGCCGGTCAGCACCAGCAGGCCGATCTGCGGATACAACTGGCGCATCCTGGGTATCACATTGAAACCATCTTCGTCCGGCAGACCCAGATCAAGCACCACCACGCCGACATTGCCCTGGCTCAGGGCGGACCACATTTCGCTGGCGTTGTTGGTGATGTGCACTTCGTGTTCAAGCTCAGTCAAAAACTCTGCCATTTCCTCGGCATAGTCCAGATTGTCTTCCACGATGAGTATTTGCGTCATTGATGCGCCATTCGATCGATTATTGAGCAACGGTGCTCAGTCCTGCCTTGCTGCTTCAGCTTGCGTCCAAGGAATTATCACTGCTGCCACCCGACCGCGCAAGGCTTTTCCCGGCGCCAGCCGTCACGGGCAACCAAATCCGAAATTCCGCGCCGCTTTCAGAAACATTTGTTGCAGTCAGCGTGCCGCCGTGGACGTCCACCACCGCGCGCGCCATGTACAGCCCCAGGCCCGATCCGGCGACGCCGACAGCATTGCTGCCGCGGAAGGATTTGTCGAACACATGCGCCAGTTCGGCCGCCGGCACGCCGGCGCCGTGGTCGCGCACCAGGAACTCGACACCGCCCTCGCTTGCCATTTTGCCTATCAATTCTATCGGAGTATTGGCACTCGTGTACTTAATTGCATTGTCCAGCAAAATTTCCAGGCATAAGCGCATGCCGGCGGGGTCGCAGCGCATCCATTGCGGCAACGCATCGGTGCGCACGCTGACGGCGTCGCGCCGCCGCCGCGCCTGTTCCGCCACCGATTCCAGCAGCGTGGCGGGCGAGATTTCATTGGGCTGGCGCTCGCGGCCGATGCTGGCCATGCGCTCGGGCGACAGGTACTCGTCCAGCATCGCCAGCATGCGGTCGACCGCGGTCTGGATCTTGCGGTAGCGCTTGCGGGTGGCTTCGTCGTGATGGGCGCCGGTCATTTCCAGGCGCTGCACGGCGCCGTCGATGGTCGATAGCGGCGTGCGGAATTCATGCGACAGCATGGAGGCGAATTTCTTCTGCTGCGCCGCCAGCTCGCGCCGCGCGCTCAGGTCGCGCACCACGCCCACCACCGAGACGGCGGCGCCTTGCTCGTCCAGGATCAGCGTCGATTCGATTTCCACCGGCAGCAGGCGGCCGTCCGCGTGGGGCAGCTCGGTTTCGCGCAGCAGGCGAAGGCGGCTCGGGTCGCCGTTGGCGTGGCGCGCCAGCCGGGCCGGCAACTGCTGCAACAGGCCGGCGGCCAGCGCCTGCGCGGACTCCAGCGTGTAGCCGAACTGCCGTTCGGCCGCCGGGCTGAGCCAGGTCAGGCGCAGGCTGGCGCAGTCGGCCATCCAGCTGACCTCGCCGCTGTGCTGGAGCAGCAGGCGGTAGCGCTCGGCTTCCTCCTGCGACTGGCGCAGCGCCGCTTGCAGTTCAGTGACGGTCGCCACTTATTCCGCCAGCGGGGCGAAGATCTGCTGCAAATCTTCCTGGGTGAGCGCCATTTTCTGCGACTCGCCTTCGGCCAGGATGGATTGCGCCAGATCGGATTTCTTCTGCTGCAGCAGCTGGATTTTTTCCTCCAGCGTGCCCTTGGCGATCAGCTTGTAGACGAACACCGGCTTGTCCTGGCCGATGCGCCAGGCGCGGTCGGTGGCCTGGTTTTCCGCCGCCGGATTCCACCACGGATCGTAGTGGATCACGGTGTCGGCCGCCGTCAGGTTCAGGCCGACGCCGCCCGCCTTCAGGCTGATCAGGAAGATCGGCACCGCACCCTGCTGGAACGCCGCCACTTGCGCGCTGCGGTCCTTGGTCTCGCCGGTCAGCAAGGCATACGGGATATCGCGCGCTTCCAGTTCCTCCTCGATCAGCTCGAGCATACTGGTGAACTGCGAGAACACCAGGATCTTGCGGTTCTCCTCCAGCAGGTCCTCGACCATCTGCATCAGGTCGATCAGCTTGGCCGAGCCGGCCGTCTGCTTCTTCGACGGCAGCGACTTGACCAGGCGCGGATCGCAGCACACCTGGCGCAGCTTCAGCAACGCCTCCAGGATCACGATCTGGCTGCGCGCCACGCCCTTGCGGTCGATCTCCTCGCGCACCTTCTGGTCCATGGCCAGGCGCACCGTCTCGTACAGGTCGCGCTGGGCGCCGGTCAGCTCGACCTTGCGCACCATCTCGGTCTTCGGCGGCAATTCCTTGGCCACGTTGTCCTTGGTCCGGCGCAGCAGGAAGGGCTTGATGCGGCGGTTCAACAGCGCGCGCCGCAGCGGGTCGTCCTGGCGTTCGATCGGGTGGCGGAACACGGTGTTGAAACCCTTCTCGTCACCCAGCAAGCCGGGCAGCAGGAAGTGGAATTGCGACCACAACTCGCCCAGGTGGTTTTCCAGCGGCGTGCCGGACAGGCACAGCCGATGGCGCGCGCGCAACAGGCCGGCGCTTTGCGCGGCCTTGCTGCGGGTGTTCTTGATGTAGTGCGATTCGTCCAGGATGACCAGGTGGAAATCATGCTCGCGCAGTTTTTCCTCGTCGCGCGGCAGCAGCGCGTAGGTGGTCAGCACCAGGTCGGCTTCCTCGATCTGGTCGAACTGGCCCATGCGGTCCTTGCCCTGCAACAGCAGCACGCGCAGGCCGGGCGCAAAACGGGCCGCCTCCTCCTGCCAGTTGCCCATCAGGCTGGTTGGCGCGATCACCAGCGCCGGCGCGGTCAGGCGGCCGGCTTCCTTCTCGACCAGGATGTGGGCCAAGGTCTGCACGGTCTTGCCCAGGCCCATGTCATCGGCCAGGATGCCGGCAAAGCCGTATTCGCGCAGGAACTGCATCCACGACAAGCCGTCGGTCTGGTAGTCGCGCAGCGTGGCCTGCAGGCCGGCCGGCGTGGCGATGCGCTTGACGGCGCCAAACTGGTTCAGGCGCGCGCCCATTTCGCGCAGCTCGGCGCCGCCGGTCCAGTTGAGCTCGACGTTGCGGGCCAGGTCGTCCAGGCGCGCCGCGTCCAGCGTGGCCATGCGCAAGGAAGTCTTGATCTTGTCGTTGAAGTACAGCTCGCCCAGCGTGTTGAGGATGGGCTTGACGCGCCCCCACGGCAGCGCGACACGGCTGCCGTCGGGCAGCACGGCCAGCATCTGGTCCTCGTCGCCGTGCTGGGCGATGGTTTTCGGATTGAAGTCGTTCGGTGCGCTGCGGATCATCTGCACCAGCACCGGCAGCAGCGGCACGCGGTCCTGCTCGACCATGATGCCCAGTTCCAGCTCGAACCAGGCGTGGCCGCCGTCGGCCGGGTCTTCCACCACATCGGCATACCAGTCGCCGACCTCGCTCACGTCGTAGCGGTACTTGACGGTTTTCTCGACCTTCCAGCCGGCTTGCTTGAGCGCGTCGATGCCGTCGCGGGCAAAGCGTATCCATTCGGCCTGGCTTGGCAGCAACAGGCCACCCTTGACGCTGCTCAGCGGCAGCGTGACCGGCGGGTGGAAGTGGCGCTCGGTCAGCAACGACAGGGCCAGCTCCTCGGCGGCGCTGTCGCGCTGGATAATTTCGGTCACTTCGCCCTTCTGGCGCACCACGCGCTGCGACGGGTCGAAGGAAACGCGCTCGCCGTCGTAGTCGAAGGACAGCACGGCGAAGTCGTGCCAGCGTTGCAGCGAGCCGTCGGCCAGCATGGCCGCGTCCAGCGTCAGCACCGGACGCGGCTTGACGTCATCGCGCACCCGCTGCGGCAGCGGCTGCGGCAGCGGCATCAGCTGTTGCAGGCCGTGGGCCAGCAGCAGCTGCGACACGCGCATCTTGTCGTTGTTGGTCAGCAGCGGGGCTTGCGCCACCAGCGCCTGCAGGTCGGCCAGCGGGATCGCCGCGCCGCCCTGGTTCAGTTGCAGCACGCCGCAGGAAAGATTGTCGATGTACCACGGCGGATCGGTCGGCAGCATGTAGTCGACCTGGTCGGCGCCGACATGCTTGGCGTTCGGCGGCGCCTGCACCTGCCAGCCCAGCCGCAGGCCCTTGCCTTCCTCGCGCCAGGCCAGGTTGGCTTCGCGCATCACGCCGCCCTTGAGCGGGTAGACCAGGCCGTTGCCGACGTCGGCCCAGGAGTTTGCCCAAAGCAATTTATCCTGTTCGGCCAGCATGTTGAGCAGCGCCGCGCCGATCTTGCCGCGCGGTTCGGTGGCGGAGCCGGTCTGGGAATTCTGTCCGCTGCGCATTGCAACGAAGAAACGGATCAAGTCCTCGTCGCCGGGCGCGAGGAAGCTCGGCGGGGCCGACAGCAGCGAAAATATCTCGCTCACCGGGCTGGCCGCGGCGACATCGCCGTTCGAGCGCAGCCGCGCCTTGTACAGGCACAGCGCCACATGGCGGCCGCCGCTGGTGGGCGCCATCACGTAGATCAACTTGTATTGGGTCTGCTGCTTGGGATCGTTATCGACCGGCGGCGCGTTCAGTTTGGCTTTTGGATGCGCTGCGGCATCCACACGCTGCAGCCAGGTGGCTACGGCGTACGACAATTGATTCGCGGGCGGCGCAGGGCGTACGGGGGCTGCCGGGGCAGCTGGGACATCGGTGGCGTCGTCGCGGGTAAAATCCATAGGTCGCATTGTTGGTCAGCATGGTTCAAAAACGGCAACAGGCGATATTATCCGCCATACACGCCTTCGTGTTTGCGGATTCTTCAAAAACCCGCAGATAAACGTGCTACTTCGGCCGCCCACAGTCCGTTTGGACTGTCAAGACTGGCGCATTCGCGCCGATTGCGTATCATTCCGGGCTTGACTGCTTAGGAATCGCCCACATGTTGCCTTCAATCGAACAACGTCTTGCCCTGGAACTGACTTGCAAACCGGTGCAGGTCGCCGCCGCCATCGCCCTGCTGGACGAAGGCGCCACGGTGCCCTTCATCGCCCGCTACCGGAAAGAAGCCACCGGCGGCCTGGACGACATTCAATTGCGTCTGCTCGAAGAGCGGCTGCGCTACCTGCGCGAGCTGGAAGACCGCCGCGCCGCCATCGTGGCATCGATCACCGAGCAGAATAAAATGACGCCGGAACTGTTAGATGCAGTCATGCATGCAGAAGACAAGACCCGTCTTGAAGACTTATACCTGCCCTACAAGCAAAAACGCCGCACCAAGGCGCAAATCGCCATCGAAGCGGGCCTGGCGCCGCTGGCCGACGGCCTGCTGGCCAATCCGGAACTGAACCCGGAAATGGAAGCCAACAAATACCTGCGCGACGCCTTCACCACCGCCGACGGCAACAATCCGGGCGTGGCCGACATCAAGGCGGCGCTGGACGGCGCCCGCCAGATCCTGATGGAACGCTTTGCCGAAGACGCCACCCTGCTGCAATCCCTGCGCGAATATGTGCAAGAGCATGGCATCGTGGAATCCAAGGTTATTGAAGGAAAGCAAGACGAGGGCGAAAAATTCGCCGATTACTTCGATTATTCCGAAACCATCGGCACCGTGCCGTCGCACCGCGCGCTGGCCCTGCTGCGCGGCCGCCGCGAAGGCATCCTCGACGTCACGCTGCGGCTGGACACCGAGGCCGAGAAACCGAAGTGGGACGCGCCGCACAACCCGTGCGAGGGCCGCATCGCCGCCCGTTTCGGCATCAAGAACCAGGGCCGCCCGGCCGACAAATGGCTGAGCGACACGGCCCGCTGGACCTGGCGCGTGAAAAGCTTCATGCACCTGGAAACCGAGCTGATGGGCGCGCTGCGCGAGCGTTCCGAGCAGGACGCGATCAACGTCTTCGCCACCAACCTGAAGGCGCTGCTGCTGGCCGCGCCGGCCGGCCAGCGCGCCACCATGGGCCTGGACCCGGGCCTGCGCACCGGCGTCAAGGTGGCTGTGGTGGACGCCACCGGCAAGGTGGTCGACACCGCCGTGATCTACCCGCACCAGCCGAAGAACGACTGGGACGGCTCGCTGCACACGCTGGGCAAGCTGGCGGCCAAGCACAATGTATCGCTGATTTCAATCGGCAACGGCACCGCCTCGCGCGAGACCGACAAGCTGGCGCAGGACCTGATCAAGCGCTTCCCTGAGCAAAAAATGAGCAAGATCGTCGTCTCGGAGGCGGGCGCGTCGGTGTATTCGGCGTCGGAATTCGCCTCGCGCGAACTGCCGGACATGGACGTATCGCTGCGCGGCGCGGTGTCGATCGCCCGCCGCCTGCAGGACCCGCTGGCCGAGCTGGTCAAGATCGATCCGAAATCGATCGGCGTCGGCCAGTACCAGCATGACGTCTCGCAGACCCAGCTGGCCCGCTCGCTGGACGCGGTGGTCGAGGATTGCGTGAACGCGGTCGGCGTGGACGTCAACACCGCCTCGGCGCCGCTGCTGGCGCGGGTGTCGGGCCTGTCGGCCTCGGTGGCGCAGGCCATCGTTTCCTACCGCGACGTCAAGGGCGCGTTCACCTCGCGCGCGGCGCTGAAATCGGTGCCGCGCCTGGGCGACAAGACCTTCGAACAGGCGGCCGGCTTCCTGCGCGTGATGGGCGGCGAGAACCCGCTGGACGCCTCGGCGGTGCACCCGGAATCGTATCCGCTGGTTGAGAAAATCCTCGGCGACATCAAGAAGGACATCAAGGCCGTGATCGGCGAAACCGCGCTGATCAAGACGCTCAACCCGGCCAAGTACGCCGACGACAAGTTCGGCGTGCCCACCATCTCCGATATTTTGAAGGAGCTGGAGAAGCCGGGCCGCGATCCGCGTCCCGAGTTCACCACCGCCACCTTCAAGGAAGGCGTGGAAGAGATCCGCGACCTGCGTCCGGACATGATCCTGGAAGGCGTGGTCACCAACGTGGCCGCGTTCGGCGCGTTTGTCGACATCGGCGTGCACCAGGACGGACTGGTGCACATCTCGGCCTTGTCGAACACCTTCGTCAAGGATCCGCACACGGTGGTCAAGGCCGGCCAGGTGGTCAAGGTCAAGGTGCTGGAGGTGGACGAGAAGCGCAAGCGCATCGCCCTGACCATGCGCCTGACCGACAGCGCGCCGCAAGCCGGTTCGCAGCCGCAGCAGCGCGGCGACCGCAACGACCGCAAGAGCATGGGCCAGCACCAGAAGCAAGCCGCCAGGTCCGAGCCGATCGGCGGCAGCATGGCGGCCGCCTTCGCCAAGCTGCGCGGCTGATCTTCCGGCCGTAAAAATACCGAGGCCGACGTTTTCTTATAAAATGACGGCATCTAATTACATCTTTTCACTGAGGCAGCTATGAGCGACGTACAAACCTGGATCAAAGAAACCGTGACCAACACCCCGGTGGTGCTGTTCATGAAGGGCACCGCCCAGTTCCCGCAATGCGGCTTCTCCGGCCGTGCCATCCAGATCCTGAAAGCTTGCGGCGTTGAGAACATTGCAACCGTGAACGTGCTGGAAGATCCTGAAGTCCGCCAGGGCATCAAGGATTATTCGAACTGGCCAACCATTCCCCAGCTGTACATCAAGGGCGAATTCATCGGCGGTTCGGACATCATGAACGAAATGTTCGAGTCGGGTGAGCTGAAGGCCCTGCTGGATGCCTGATCGTCCGCGGCGGATTATTATCGCCATCACCGGCGCCACCGGCGCGGTGTATGGCGTGCGTCTGCTGCAACAGTTGCAACACACCGCCGGCGTGGAGACGCACCTGATCGTCTCGGACGCCGCGGTCCTCACGCTGCACCAGGAAACCGGCTTGCAGCGGCGCGAGGTCGAGGCGCTGGCCCACGTGGTGCACAAGGTGCGCGACGTCGGCGCGGCCATCGCCAGCGGTTCTTTCCAGTCGGATGGGATGATCATCGCGCCATGCTCGATGAAGACGCTGGCGTCGGTGGCGCACGGCCTGTCGGACAACCTGGTCGCGCGCGCGGCCGACGTGGTGCTCAAGGAGCGCCGCCGGCTGGTGCTGATGGTGAGGGAAACGCCGTTCAACCTGGCGCACTTGCGCAATATGACGGCGGTGACGGAAATGGGCGGGATCATCTTCCCGCCGCTGCCCAGCTTTTACCACAACCCGCAAAGCATTGCGGAGATGGTCGACCACACGGTGGGCCGGGTGCTGGATTTGTTCAGCATCGGGCACACGCTGGCCCCGCGCTGGAACGGCATGAAGCCCGCCAGCGAACCGAACTAACCCGCCTGTACCGCGCTAGCGTTTATCGAACTGCGAACCGCTGGCCTTCTTCAGATCCCGTGCTTCCTCCACCATGCGACGGTGGGCGATACGCTTGCGCATCACCTCCGCATGCTGGGCGGCGGTCATCGGGGGGGCGGTCATCAAATCTTTTAGCTGCGCGACGTTGCTGTAGTTACTTTTCATAAGACGGCTCAAAAGCTAGGCTCCCGAAGTAAATGCTGCGGCTCAGCGGCGCTGATTACCTATTGTGCCTCAAAACCGTGTCGAAACTATGACAATTCGTAAAGCCCCCAAAAATAAAAAAGGCGCCCCCTTGGGGACGCCCATTCCGAACAAAAACTTGATTTCCCGTGAAACTAGTTTCACAAGGAAACAGTCCGGTCTTCAGCCACAAACGGTAAAAATAACTCCGTAGTAGTACATAAAATGACTACTTTTGGTAGTTTACACGCACCAACATGCGTATAAATTCGCGTGCGATCTGGCGGTGATGCTCGTCCAGGCGTTGCAAATCCGCGATCAACTTGACGTCGGCCGACTCGAAGCGCGACAGGCCGTTGCCGCCGTCTCCAGCCGGCGCGTCCGCCTCGGCGCCGCCAAAGCGCAGCCATTCGGCCGGCACGCCCAGCCATTGCGCGATCATGCGCAGCTTTTCCTGGGTCGGAATCGCCTCGCCTACCAGCCATTTGCGGGCGGCGTGGACGGTGATGGGCCGGCCATCGAAGCGGATGTTGAATTCCCGCGCCAACCGGGTTGGACTGTCGGGGGAGTAGTGGGCGTTTTTGAGAGCCTGTTGCAAGCGCTGGCTAAAGCTTTCGCGTTCATTGGAAGAATTCATAATTGCACTATTTCACGTTGCGTCATGAAAGTCAGTCTCTTGTTTTTAAGATCTGATTGTGACGTGATGGGATTTTATAATTAACACTTTATCCTCTGTAAGTGCAAGCGCCCGCAATAACAGGCGCCGAACTTTATTCGGTTTCCCGCTGCGAAATGGGCCTGAGCCTCGGAGCCGTTTCCAGCGGAAATAGTGAAGTTATTACAATAACACTACTGCTAGTTTACGGCCAGACTTTCAACGCTACGCGACGCGGAAGCGTATGATGCCGTCCGCCCCTGTTTGACGGCGCACGATACCGTCGTGCCACAAATTGTGCAAATGGGCGAGCGCCTCGCCCAGCGCAAAGCTCAGCTGGTGGGCGTCCAGCGGCCGTTTGAACATCAGCGGCACGATGTCGGCCGCCGACTGCCAATCGCGGCAGGCGTCGACCACTTCGGCCAGCCGCTCGACGTGGTGCTGGCGCAATTGGACGATGCGGGTGTGGAGTCCGTGGAATGGTTTGCCGTGCGACGGCAACACCAATACATCATTCGGCAAGTCAACAAACTTGCTTAATGATTCCAAATACAGCGTCAGCGAATTGGCTTCCGGCTCGACAGCGAAAACCGATACATTGGTGGATATGCGCGGCAGCACCATGTCGCCGGAAATCAGCACGTTCAATTCCGCGCAATACAGCGCCGCGTGCTCGGGGGAATGGCCGAAACCGGTGATCACCCGCCACTGTTGCTCACCAACAACAATCAACTGTCCGTCCTGGATGCGGTTGTAGGCGGCCGGCACCGACGGCACCAGCGTCGGATAGTAGTTTTTCCGGCTGCCCATCTTTTCCAGCATCCCCGGATCGCGCAGGCCGTGGCGCTGGAAGTGCGGCAGCGCCGCCAGCCCGTCCACGCCCGGCAGGGCGGCCGACATCATGCGCGCGAAGCCGTACTCGCCGGTGGTGGTCCACAGCGGCGCGTCCCAGCGGCGGCACAGCCAGTCGGCCAGGCCGATGTGGTCGGGATGGCAATGGGTGGCGAACACGCGCCGCACCGGCAGGCCGTCCAGGCCGTTTTCGAAGATGGACTCCCAGGCGGCGCGGGTGGCGTCGGCGGCCACGCCGCTGTCGACCACGCTCCAGCCCTCGCCGTCGCGCAACAGCCAGAGGTTGATATGATCCAGCGCGAATGGCAGCGGCATGCGCAGCCAGCGCAGGCCGGGCGCGATCTCGTGCACGGCGCCGATGGCCGGGATGGTGTCGCCCAGCGGGTAGTCCAGTTGCGATTCGAGCGGGTTCATATTTTCTTCTTTCGGAAAGTCAGGCGCGCTACAATGTGCTTGACGTTGACGTAAACGGAAATTGTACGACTTTACCGCAAACCTAGAGATGCCCACCTATACCATCACCGAACTGGCCCGTGAATTCGACATCACGGCGCGCGCGATCCGCTTTTACGAAGACCAGGGCCTGCTGAGCCCGTCCCGCGAGGGCGCCGGCGGCCGCAACCGCGTCTACACGCCGCGCGACCGCACCCGCCTCAAGCTGACCCTGCGCGGCAAGCGCCTGGGCCTGTCGCTGTCGGAAATCAAGAGCCTGGTCGACATGTACGAATCGCCCAAGGATACCAGCGCCCAGATGAACCGCTTCCTGGGCGTGCTGGCGCAGCACCGCGAAACGCTGGAACAGCAGCGCGAGGACATCGAAATGTCGCTGGCGGAAATCACCGCCCACGAGGACGAATGCAAGCGCCTGCTGGCCGCCATCGGCGAGCCCAAGCCGGCCACCATCTGATAAAAATAATAAGATTGCGTGACGGCCCACCGTCACCGCTGCTTTACGTTTACGTTAACGTCACACCGGCGTATTATTGACGCTTCCACCAAAACACAAGAATGAGGACGACATGCTCCATCTCCCAGGCCTGACCTTTGACCACGGCGAAGACATCGCCGCCCTGCGCGAAGCCGTGCAACAGTTCGCCGCAGCGGAAATCGCGCCGCGCGCCGCTGAAATCGACCGCAACGACCAGTTCCCGATGGACCTGTGGCGCAAGATGGGCGAGCTGGGCGTGCTCGGCATCACCGTCGGCGAGGAATACGGCGGCGCCAACATGGGCTACCTGGCCCACATCGTGGCGATGGAGGAAATCTCGCGCGCCTCGGCCTCGGTCGGCCTGTCGTACGGCGCCCACTCGAACCTGTGCGTCAACCAGATCAAGCGCAACGGCACCGAAGAGCAAAAACAAAAATACCTGCCCAAGCTGATCTCCGGCGAACACGTGGGCGCGCTGGCGATGTCCGAGCCGAACGCCGGTTCCGACGTGGTCAGCATGAAGCTGCGCGCCGACTTCAAGGGCGACCGCTGGGTGCTGAACGGCACCAAGATGTGGATCACCAACGGCCCCGACGCCGACGTGCTGGTGGTCTACGCCAAGAACGACCTGGAAGCCGGCCCGAAAGGCATGACCGCCTTCCTGATCGAAAAAGGTTTCAAGGGCTTCTCCGTGGCCCAGAAGCTCGACAAGCTGGGCATGCGCGGCTCCCACACCGGCGAGCTGGTGTTCGACAACTGCGAAGTGCCGGCCGAGAACGTACTGGGCGGCCTGGGCAAGGGCGTCAACGTGCTGATGTCCGGCCTGGACTTCGAGCGCACCGTGCTGTCCGGCGGCCCGCTGGGCATCATGCAGGCGTGCATGGACGCGGTGGTGCCCTACATCCACGACCGCAAGCAATTCGGCCAGCCGATCGGCGAATTCCAGCTGATGCAGGGTAAGATTGCGGATATGTACTCGACCATGATGGCGTGCAAGGCATATGTGTACGCCGTCGGTCAGGCCTGCGACCGGGCCAAAACCCCGGAAGCGGTCCGCCAGTTGCGCAAGGATGCAGCGGGAGCCATTTTGTATAGCGCAGAAAAAGCGACCTGGATGGCCGGCGAGGCGATCCAGACGCTGGGCGGCAACGGCTACATCAACGAGTATCCGGTCGGCCGCCTGTGGCGCGACGCCAAGTTGTATGAGATTGGCGCCGGCACCAGCGAAATCCGCCGCATGCTGATCGGCCGCGAACTGTTCGCGGAAACCAAGTAAGCATCGTGTGCGTTGGCTGGCCCGGCGGCAGTATTAACCCACCGCCAACGCACACCAGGGCTGACCCATGATCCAGGCTGCTTTCCCCAAACTGCTGCGCTCGCAGATCGCGTTCGACATCGCGCGCACCATCCGCGACGGCTTCGACAAGCACTACCGCCTGTTCCGGCTCACCAGCCAGCAGGCCAAGCAGCACTTCGAGCAGGGCGCCTGGCGCGTGGCGCAGCAGGCCGCGCGCGAACGCATCGGCTTCTACGACCGCCGCGTGCAGGAATGCGTGCAGATGCTGGAGGACGAGTACGACCCGGCCGAGCTGACCGACGAGGTGTGGCGCGAACTCAAGCTGCACTACATCGGCATGCTGTCCGACCACAAGCAGCCCGAGCTGGCCGAGACCTTCTTCAACTCGGTCTGCTGCAACATCCTGCACCGCCGCTACTTCCACAACGAGTTCATCTTCGTGCGCCCGGTGGTCTCCACCGAGTACATCGAAACCGAGGAGGTGGCGCCGACCTACCGCGTCTACTACCCCGGCACCGACGGCCTGCACTACACGCTCAAGCGCATCATCACCAACTTCCAGCTGGCCACGAAATTCGCCAACCTGTCGCGCGACGTGACGCAGGTCGAAGCCCGGCTGCGCACGCTGTTCGGCGGCATCAAGCTGGAGCCGAACCACCAGATCCATGTGCTGTCGAGCCTGTTCTTCCGCAACAAGGGCGCCTACATCGTCGGCAAGGGCATCAACGGCAACAAGGAATACCCGTTCGTCGTGCCCATCCTGCACAACAAGCATGGCGAGCTGATACTCGACACCGTGCTGTTCGACCACGAGCAGATCACGATCCTGTTCTCGTTCACGCGCGCCTACTTCCTGGTCGACATGGAAGTGCCGTCGGCCTACGTGCAGTTCCTGCGCACGCTGCTGCCGCGCAAGCCGCGCAGCGAGATCTACACCATCCTCGGCCTGCAAAAGCAGGGCAAGACGCTGTTCTACCGCGACTACCTGCAGCACCTGAAGCACTCGTCCGACCTGTTCGACATCGCGCCCGGCATCCGCGGCCTGGTGATGCTGGTGTTCGCGCTGCCGTCGTTCCCGTATGTGTTCAAGGTCATCAAGGATTTCTTCCCCGCGCCCAAGGAAACCTCGCGCGCGCTGATCAAGGAAAAATACCTGCTGGTGAAGCACCACGACCGCGTCGGCCGCATGGCCGACACGCTGGAATATTCCAACGTCGCCTTCCCGCGCCACCGCTTCAGCGAAGAGCTGATCGCCGAGCTCAAGCATTTCGTGCCGTCGCTGCTGGAGGAGGAGGGCGACCAGCTCGTCATCAAGCACCTGTACATCGAGCGCCGCATGGTGCCGCTCAACATATGGCTGACCAACGCCGACAACGACAACGACGACGTGCAGATCGAACACGGCGTGCTGGAGTACGGCAACGCCATCAAGGAACTGGTGGCCGCCAACATCTTCCCCGGCGATATGCTTTATAAAAACTTCGGCGTCACGCGCCACCAGCGCGTGGTGTTTTACGACTACGACGAAATCGAATACATCACCGACTGCAATTTCCGCGTGATCCCGGAAGCGCGCACGGAGGAAGAGGAAATGGCCTCCGAGCCGTGGTACCCGATCGGCAAGTACGACGTTTTCCCCGAGCAGTTCGGTCGCTTCCTGCTGGGGAACGCCAAGATCCGCAAGTATTTCATGAAGCACCACAGCGAACTGCTGACGCAAGCCTGGTGGCAGGCGCGCAAGCAGCGCATCCTCGACGGCTATGTGGAAGACGTGTTCCCGTATCCGCAGCACATCCGTTTTTGCAATCAACACACCACCCCACCGGCGGCCATCCAGCCGCCATTTATGGAGACTCTAGAAAATGAATGATCCTATCGTAATCGTCGGTGCAGCCCGCACCCCCATGGGCGCCTTCCAGGGCGACTTCTCCGGCAAGGCCGCGCACGACCTGGGCGCTGTGGCGATCCAGGCTGCCGTCGAACGCTCCGGCATAGCGGCCAACCTGGTCGAGCACGTCTACTTCGGCAACTGCCTGATGGCGGGCCAGGGCCAGGCGCCAGCGCGCCAGGCGCTGTTGAAAGCCGGCCTGCCGACTTCGACCGGCGCGGTCACGCTGTCGAAAATGTGCGGCTCGGCCATGCAGGCTGCGATCTTCGCGCACGACCAGCTGGTGGCGGGCAGCGCCGAAGTGGTGGTCGCAGGCGGCATGGAATCGATGACCAACGCGCCCTACCTGGTGCCGAAGGCGCGCGGCGGCTACCGCATCGGCCACGGCATGCTGTTCGACCACATGATGTACGACGGCCTGGAAGACGCCTACTCGCGCAACGAGAAAACCGGCGAAGGCCGTTCGATGGGCACCTTCGCCGAAGAGTGCTCGGCCAAGTACGAGTTCACCCGCGAGGCGCAGGACAACTTCGCCATCGAATCGGTCAAGCGCGCACAGGTCGCCACCAGCGAGGGCTACTTCAAGTGGGAAATCGCGCCCGTGACCGTGACCAGCCGCGCCGGCGACACCGTCATCGACAAGGATGAAGGTCCGCTCAAGGCCAAGGTCGACAAGATCCCGACGCTGCGCGCCGCGTTCAAGAAAGACGGCACCATCACCGCCGCCTCGTCGTCGTCGATCAACGACGGCGCCGCCGCGCTGGTGATGATGCGCGAATCGACCGCCAAGAAACTGGGCGCCACCATCATCGCCAAGATCCATGGCCACGCCACCTTCGCGCAGGAACCCAACCTGTTCACCACCGCACCGATCGGCGCGGTGGAAAAGCTGTACAAGAAAATCGGCTGGGGCACCAAGGACGTCGACCTGTTCGAGATCAACGAAGCGTTCGCCGCCGTGCCGATGGCCGCCATGCGCGACCTCGACATCCCGCACGACAAGGTCAACATCCACGGCGGCGCCTGCGCGCTGGGCCACCCGATCGGCGCATCCGGCGCGCGCATCATCGTCACCCTGATCGGCGCGCTGAAGCGCACCGGCGGCAAGAAGGGCGTGGCGGCGCTGTGCATCGGCGGCGGCGAAGCGACCGCGATGGCCATCGAGCTGGTGTAAGCGGATGGCGACGGCACTGATCATCGGCGCCTCGCGCGGCATCGGCCTGGAACTGGCGCGCCAGTACCTGGCCGACGGCTGGCGCGTGATCGCCACCGCGCGCAAGCCGGAGGACGTGGACGCCCTGGCCGAGCTGGGCGCCGAGGCGCACGGACTGGACGTGACCAACGTCGAGGCCGTTGCAGGCCTGGGCTGGAAGCTGGATGGCGAGGAGCTCAACGTGGCCATCCTCAACGCCGGCGTGTACGGTCCGCGCCACGACGGCTTCCCGCTGCAATCGGACTTCGACAACGTGATGCACACCAACGTGCTGGCGGCGATGCGGCTGCTGCCCATCATCGCGCCGATGGTGTGCGCGGTGCGCGGCAAGCTGGCGGTGGTGTCGTCGAAGATGGGTTCGCTCAGCGAGCGCGGCAATCCAAGCGGCTCGCTGTACCGCGCCAGCAAGGCGGCGCTGAACTCGGTGCTGATCGATACCGCGCTCAGCTTCGGCAAGCAGGGGGCGACGTGCGTCGCGCTGCATCCGGGCTGGGTGCGCACGGACATGGGCGGCGGCGAGGCCGACCTCTCGGTGGAAGAAAGCGCGGCAGGCATCCGCGCAACGCTGGCGGCGCTACCCGCGTCCGACCGGGCGGTGTATCGCAACTACGATGGCACAAGCATCGGCTGGTGATTCAATAACGATAAACGAGACAACATGATACTGAGCGAAGAACACGAAATGATACGCGACGCCCTGCGCACGTTTGCACAGGAGCGCCTGGCGCCCAACGCGGCCCGCTGGGACAAGGAACATCACTTCCCGAAAGAGGAGCTGAAGGAGCTGGCCGCGCTGGGCGCGTTCGGCGTCGCGGTGCCGGAGGCGCTGGGCGGCGCCGGCATGGATTACGTGTCGCTCGCGCTGGTATTGGAAGAGATCGCGGCGGGTGATGGCGGCACGTCCACCATCATCTCGGTCAACAACTGCCCAGTGTGCAGCATCGCGATGATGTACGCCAACGACAGGCAGAAGCAGCAGTGGCTGCGTCCGCTGGCGCAGGGCGAGATGCTGGGCGCCTTCTGCCTGACCGAGCCGCACACCGGCAGCGACGCCGCCGCCCTGCGCACTACCGCCACGCGCGATGGCGACGAGTACGTGATCAATGGCGTGAAGCAGTTCATCACCAGCGGCAAGTATGCGGACGTGGCCATCGTCATGGCGGTCACCGACAAGGCGGCCGGCAAGAAGGGCATCAGCGCGTTCTGGGTGCCGACCTCGGCGCCGGGCTATATCGTGGCGGGGCTGGAGCAGAAGATGGGCCAGCACTCGTCGGACACGGCGCAGATCCTGTTCGAGAACTGCCGCATTCCGGCGGAGAATCTGATCGGCGAGGAAGGCCAGGGCTACAAGATCGCCCTGTCGGGACTGGAGGGCGGACGCATCGGCATCGCCTCGCAGGCGGTGGGCATGGCGCGCGCGGCGTACGAAGCGGCGCTGGCTTACGCGCGCGATCGCGAAAGCTTCGGCAAGCCGATCTTCGAGCACCAGGCGGTGCAGTTCCGCTTGTCAGACATGGCGACGCAGATCGAAGCGGCGCGCCAGCTGATCCGCCACGCGGCCTCGATGAAGGACGCCGGCCTGCCATGCCTGAAGGAAGCGGCGATGGCCAAGCTGTTCGCGTCCGAGATGGCGGAGAAGGTGTGTTCGGATGCGATCCAGGTGCACGGCGGTTATGGCTACGTATCCGACTTCCCGGTGGAGCGCATCTACCGCGACGTGCGCGTCTGCCAGATCTACGAAGGCACCAGCGACATCCAGAAACTGCTGATCGCCCGCGCACTCTAACCCCACATTGGGGCTAAGCAATTTGGGGTCAAGTCTGGCATTCGGACACGAGCTCTGCCTTAAGCACGCGCTTACGGCAGAGCTCGTGTCCGAATGTCAGACTTGACCCCAAGTTTATCGACCGCAAGTTTAGGTTTTGACTTTGGCAAGTTCGCCGATGGCGTAGAAAGTGCCGCCGGCGATGTAGTGCAGGCTGCGCCATTCCGGGCCGGCGGATTCAAACTCCCAGTGGCCATTGCGGAACACACGGCTGTCGGCCCAGGCCGAGACCACTTCGCCGATGAACAGGTCGTAGGTCTGCTGGTTGTGCGGTTCCGGTACCACCTTGCAAATCAGCCAGCCCGAGCAGCCAGCCACCAGCGGCGTCTCGTGGCCTTCCACATGAAACAGCTCGACGCCGCAGCGCGCCAGCTTGTCCGGCACATCGGCCAGGCTCATGCTGCCAACCGCGTGCGTCAGGTCGATCTGCGCCATGTTCGGCACCTGGAGCGCGAAATAACCGCTCTGCTCGACCAACGCGCGCGTGCTGGTCGATTTATCCAGCACCACTGTGATCTTCGGCGGCATGAAATCCAGCGCGCATGACCAGGCCGCCGCCATTACATCGGCAGTGCCGCCATGCGTGGCCGAGACCAGCACCGTCGGGCCGTGGTTCAATAAGCGATACGCTTTTTCCAGTTCGACTGGCAGGATGTGCGGGTCCATCAAATCTTCCCAAGTTGCCGGTTGATCGCCGTGACCGATCGCTCGTTGCGCTCGCTGTAGCGGTCGGTCAGGTAGTCGGTCCTGCCGCGCAGCAGCAGGGTCATCTTGAACAGCTCTTCCATCACGTCCACCACCCGCTCGTAGTACGCGGAAGGCCGCATGCGGCCGGCGTCGTCGAATTCCTTGTAGGCCATCGGCACCGACGACTGGTTGGGAATCGTGAACATGCGCATCCAGCGTCCCAGCAGCCGCAGCGTGTTGACCACGTTGAACGACTGCGATCCGCCGCACACCTGCATCACGGCCAAGGTGCGGCCCTGGCTCGGACGCAGCGCGCCTTGCTCCAACGGGATCCAGTCGATCTGGTTCTTCATCACGGCGGTGATCGCGCCATGGCGCTCCGGGCTGCACCACACCTGGCCCTCGGACCACAGCGACAGGGCGCGCAGCTCCTGCACCTTGGGATGGTCTTCCGATACGCTGCCCACCATCGGCAACTCGGTCGGGTCGAAGATTTTCACCTCGGCGCCAAAGTGCTCCAGGATGCGCGCGGCCTCCTCCGTCAGGAAGCGGCTGAACGAACGCTCGCGCAGCGAGCCATACAGCATCAGGATGCGCGGCGGATGATCGAAGTCGCCGGCCGGGGCCAGCTTGTCCAGCGTCGGCGTATCCAGCAGGGCTGGGTTGATGTTGGGCAGATCCATGCAGACTCCTCAGTTAAGGCGCAGGGCCAGCGCCGCCAGCGTCACCAGCAGCACCGGCAAGGTCAGGCAGATGCCGACGCGGAAGTAGTAGCCCCACGAAATCTTGATGCCTTTGTTTTCCAGCACGTGCAGCCACAGCAGCGTGGCCAGGCTGCCGATCGGCGTGATCTTCGGCCCCAGGTCGCTGCCGATCACGTTGGCGTAGACCATGGCCTCGCGCGCCGCGCCCTGCGCGGTGCTGGCGTCGATCGACAGCGCGCCGATCAGCACGGTCGGCAGGTTGTTCATGATCGACGACAGGATGGCGGTGATGACGCCGGTGCCCATCGCCGCGCCCCACACGCCGTGCTGCGCGCAGGCGTTGAGCGCGGAGGTCAGGTAGTCGGTCAGCCCGGCGTTGCGCAGGCCGTACACCACCAGGTACATGCCCAGCGAGAAGACCACGATCTGCCACGGCGCGTTGCCGATCACCTCGCGGGTCGAGACGCGATGCCCGCGCGCCGCCACCAGCAGCAGCATGGCCGCGCCGACGGCGGAGGTGGCACTGATCGGCACGCCCAAATCCTCCAGCCAGAAGAAGCCGATCAACAGCAAGCCCAGCACCCACCAGCCGGTGATGAAGGTGGCGCGGTCGTGGATCGCGTCTTCGGGACGCTTGACCTGCGCCAGGTCGTAGTCGGCCGGGATGTCGCGATGGAAGAACCACAACAGCACCGCCAGCGTGGCGGCCACGGCGACAAAGTTCACCGGCACCATCACCGCCGCGTAACGCGCGAAGCTGACGTTGAAGTAGTCGGCCGAGACGATGTTGACCAGGTTGGACACCACCAGCGGCAAGCTGGCCGTGTCGGCCACGAAGCCGGCCGCCATTACGAAGGCCAGCGTGGCCTTGCCGGAAAATTTCAGCTCGCGCAGCATGGCGATGACGATGGGCGTGAGGATCAGCGCCGCGCCATCGTTGGCGAACAGCGCCGACACCGCCGCGCCCAGCAGCACGAACATCGCGAACAGCAGCTTGCCGCTGCCGCGTCCCCAGCGCGCCACGTGCAGCGCGGCCCACTCGAAGAAGCCGGCCTTGTCCAGCAACAGGCTGATGACGATGATGGCCACGAAGGTGCCGGTGGCGTTCCACACGATGTGCCACACCACGGGAATGTCGCCGACATGGATCACGCCGGCCAGCAGCGCCACGCAGGCGCCGGCTACCGCGCTCCAGCCGATGCCCAGGCCGCGCGGCTGCCAGATGACCAGGGTCAGCGTCGCCAGGAAGATCAGGGAAGCGGCCACCATCAGGACACGCTCAGGCCGCCGATGCGGTCCAGTTCCTGTTTCAGTTGGTGCTTGTCCAGGCCCTGCGGCAAGGCCAGGAAGGCCTCGATGCGTGCTCGGATGATGCGGTAGGCGTGCTCGAACGCCGCCTCGATTTCTTCCTCGGTGCCGACCACATGGCTGGGATCGTCCACGCCCCAATGCGCGCGCAACACCTGGCCCAGGTAGGCCGGGCAAGTCTCGCCGGCCGCGCTGCCGCATACGGTGATGACGATGTCCGGCGTGACCGGCAAGTCATTCCACGATTTGCTGTAATAGCCCTCGGTGGAAATGCCCTTGCGCGCCAGCAGCGCCACCGCGCGCGGATGCAGCGCGCCCATCGGCTGGCTGCCGGCGCTGATGGCGCGCCAGCCCGCCGGCGCCAGATGGTTGAAGACGCCTTCGCTCAACACGGAGCGGCAGGAATTACCGGTACAAAGAAAAAGAACGTTCATGAGGTGCAGTCATTGACGCCGCAGGGCAGGCCGCTGCAGCAGTTTTCGGTAAGGAAGCCGATCAGGCCGTTCATCGCGCCCACATCGGCCGCGTAGATGACAAAGCGGCCATCCTGGCGCGAGCTGACCATGCCGGCATGGCTCAGCTCCTTCAGGTGAAACGATAGCGACGACGGCGAAATAGCGAGCCGTTCCGCAATTTTACTGGCCGCCATGCCGTCCGGCCCAGCCTGCACCAGCAGCCGGAACACGGCCAGCCGGCTTTCCTGGGACAGCGACGACAGGGCCGCCAGAGCTTGTTTAGTATCCATGCGGCGATAGTACCGCAATCGATTCGACATTTCAAATAATATCGAAATGAATCGGCCATAAAAAAAAGCCCGCATCTCAGCGGGCTTCGTTCCAATGTATTACCAATGCTTTAATCGTATGCCGGAATCCAGTGCTATCTGCAAAGTGACTCCAGAGTCTCGGACGCCCATGCTATCTGCGTGGTGCCTCCAACGTGTAAATCGACCATCGTATCCGGAATTACAACTCCAGGCTTCGCGTCAACTGCGGTTCGGTCTTACACATATCGAATCGCGGCGCTCCACTTGGACGTGGGTGGGACTGTTTTCCGGGATTCCTCCCTTTCAACCTCAACCACGAACGTAGTGTAACACAGTTTTTTGTGCGACGCACAAATTATTTTACTTCTGTAGCTTGAGTGGTCATCGGCACCGGCGCGCGCGGCTGGCGGTGGCGGCCGACCCGTTCGAACTCGGAGATGACCTGGGCGCCGAACAGCAGCAGGGTGGCGCCGATCTCCAGGCTGAACATGACGACAATGGCGGTGGTCATCGAGCCGTACACCACGTTCACCTGCGACAAGGTTGAAAAATACCAAACCAGGATGTGGCGCGCCAGTTCCCACAGCAGCGCCGCCGTCACGCCGCCAATCAGCGCGTGCGACAGCGACAGGCGTCCCACCGGCATCACCAGGTAGATCGAGGTCAGCACCAGCACCTCGCCGCCCAGGCCCAGCAGGTACAGCAGCACGCCGGACACGCCATGCAGCGACCAGCTGTAGCCAAGGAATTGCACGCTTTCCTCGCCCAGCACCTGCAGGCTGCCCGCCACCAGCGTCACCAGCAGCATGCCCACGCCCAGCGACAGGATGTAGCAGTAGGGCATGATCGCCGAGATCAGGAAATGCCGGCGCCGTATCTCGACCCGGTGCTTGAAGATCACGCACATGGCGTTCTCCAGCACAGTGAACGCCAGCGAGCTGAAGAAAATCATGCTGACCACCAGCACGCCACCGATCAGGTCGCGGTGGTCGAGGAAATGGCCGACCTCGGTCACGATGGCCTTGGCCTGGCCCGGCACCAGCCAGTTCAGGTAGCGGCCCAGCGTGGCCAGCAGTTCATCCTGCGCAATCACATGCGACAGCGCGACCACCACCAGCATCACCAGCGGCACGATGGACAGCAGCGAGTAATAGGCGACCGCGCCCGCCAGCAGCAAGCCTTGATTGGCGCGGAAGCCCTTCACGCATTGCACCAGGAAAGCCATCGGGTGCGCGCTGACGTGCAGCAACGCCCTGCGGTTGAATAGTCTCATGCCGCCATTGTACGCATGACTCAGCGCGGCGTATGTGCGGCTACGTCCAGATAGCGCCAGTTGGTGAATTCGACCGGATGGCGCTGGTAGTTCTTCAGCCACGGCTGTTGCAGGTCGGCGGAAATCGGATGGGTCAGCAGCACCCACGGCGTGTAGGCGTGGATGAGCTGCGCCATCTCGTCGTACAGCGCGGTGCGCTGCGGCGAGTCGCCCATTTTGCGGCTCTGCTCGTAACGCTGGTTGTAGGCCGGCAGGTTGAAGCGCGCGTAGTTGGCGCGGCCGCTGTTGGGGCCGTACAGCAGCTGGTAGAAGTTCTCGCCGTCGGGGAAGTCGGCCACCCAGTTGGTCTCGAACATCATCACCGAGCCCAGGCGCGAGGCCTTGATGATCTCGGTTTTCTTGTCGCTCTTGAACGTGACTTTCAGGCCGATGGCGTTCAGGTTCTTGCGCCACAGCTCGTCGCGCAGGCGGCCTACGGTGGACGATTCGCTGTGCATCACCAGCGTCAGCGGCTTGCCGTCGGGCTGGGTGCGGAAGCCGTCGGCGCCCTTGCGGTAGCCGTAGCGCTCCAGCAGCGCGTTGGCCAGCGCGGGATCGTAGGCGACCGGGCTGCGGTAGGCGGGATCGTAGCCCAGCACATTGGGCGGCAGCGGTGTCGCGGCCGGCAGCGCCAGGCCTTTCTTCATCAGCGCCACGTCCTCGCCGCTGTTGTAGCCCAGCGCGATGGCGCGCCGCAGGGCCAGCTTCTCCTTGCTGTAGCCGCCGATCAGCGGATCTTCCATGTTCATCCACATGTAGTACGTTTGCAGCACCGGGAAGGGCGACAGCACCATGCCCTGCCTGGCCAGCGCCGGTTTCAGGGTCGGCCTGGCGTCGGGAGTCAGCACCATGTCCTTCATCGATTCCGGCAGCTGTTCGAGGAAATCGAATTCGCCGTTCAGGAAGCCCAGCACGCGCGACTGGTATTCCTCGACGATCTTGATGTCGACCTGGTCCAGCAGCGGCAGGCGGCGGCCCTGGAACATCGTCGGGCGGAAGTCGCGGTTGGCCAGCAGCGTGATCTGGTCGCTGTGCTTCCATCGGCCCATCAGGAAGGGACCGGTGCCGACCGGGTGGTTGCCGGCCTGCGCGCCGTAGGCCTCCATCACTTCGCGCGCGACCACGCCGGTGGAGGGCGTGGCCAGGTAGAACAGGAAGTTGGGATCGGGCGCGTTGAGCCGGATGCGCAAGGTGAACCTGTCCACCGCTTGCAGGCCGGCGATGTTGCTGTCGTAGCTGAATTTTGTTTTCAGCGCCTCGTCGCCGGCGATCTTGCCTTCCAACAGGAACAGCCATGGCGACTTCAGCACCGGGTCGTACAGGCGCTTGAGGCTGTAGACGTAGTCCTGCGCGGTCACTTGCCGGTGTTCGCCCTTGAACGCCGGATCGGGCGTGAAGTAGATGTCCTGGCGCAGGTGGAAGGTGTAGCTCAGGCCGTTGTCCTCGACGGTCGGCATGGCGCTCAGCGTGTTGGCCTGCAATTTGACGGGGCGGGCCAGGTAATCGTAGCGCAGCAGCGGGTCGAACAGGTTCTCCAGCAGGCTCAGGCTGGCGATATCGGACGCCACCGCCGGATCAAGTCCGGTCTCGCCGGTGCTGAGGAAGGCGTGCAAGACTTTCGGCTCGGCGGCAGCGGCGGCTCCGGCCGATAACACCAGCGCCAGCAGGGCTGCGGCATAACTTTTGGGCATCAGGTCCATTCCACCTCGCATACGTAAAGCGGCAGCTTATAACTTTTTTGACGGGCTTACCCGCTATACTTTGCGCATCGTCCACTGCTTTCAGGAAAATTTCTCGATATGTCGCTCAATTACATCTGGTCCGGCTTCTTCCTGGTCGGCTTTGTGGCAGCGCTGGCGCAGTTCCTCCTGACGGGCGACACCGAGATTTTCAAACGCATCATCGACGGCACCTTCGATTCCGCCAAGGCCGGCGTGATGGACATCGCGCTGCCGCTGGCCGGCGTGATGACGCTGTGGCTGGGCATCATGAACATCGGCGAAAAGGCCGGCGCCATCGACCTGCTGGCGCGGCTGATCGCGCCGTTCTTCTCGCGCATCTTCCCCGGCGTGCCGAAGAACCACCCGGCCACCGGCCACATGGTGATGAACTTCTCGGCCAACCTGCTTGGCCTGGACAACGCGGCCACGCCGTTCGGCCTCAAGGCCATGGAAAGCCTGCAAACCCTCAACCCCAGCAAGGACGAGCCGACCGACGCCCAGATCATGTTCCTGGTGCTGCACACCTCGGGCCTGACGCTGATCCCGCTGGCCATCATGGCGCAGCGCTCGATCCTGGGCGCGGCCGACCCATCGGACATCTTCATTCCGTGCATGATCGCGACCTATGTGGCGACCGTCACCGGCATCATCGCCGTCGCCATCCGCCAGCGCATCAACCTGTTCAACGGCGTGGTGCTGGGCTGGCTGGGCGGCATGACCGCCGCCATCGCCGGCATGGTCTGGACCTTCACGCACTACATGACCAAGCTCGAAATCGAACTGTTCTCCAAGGTCTTCAGCAACCTGGTGCTGATGGTGGTGATCGCCGGCTTCATCATCGGCGCGCTGCGGCGCAAGGTCAACGTCTACGAGGCGTTTATCGAAGGCGCCAAGGGCGGCATCCAGACCTCGATCACCGTGATCCCCTACCTGGTCGGCATGCTGGTGGCCATCAGCGTGATCCGCAACGCCGGCGTGTTCGCCTACGTGGTGGACGGCTTCAGCTGGCTGTTCGGCCACCTCGGCATCAACACCGATTTCGTGCCGTCGCTGCCGACCGCGCTGATGAAGCCGCTCAGCGGCAGCGCCGCCAAGGCCATGATGATCGACACCATGCGCACCTACGGCGTGGACTCGTTCGTCGGCCGCCTGGCCTGCGTGTTCAACGGCTCGGCCGACACCACCTTCTACATCGTCGCGCTGTACTTCGGCTCGGTGGGCATACGCAAGACGCGCTACGCGATCTCCTGCGGCCTGATCGCCGATTTGACCGGCGTGATCGCCGCGATTTTTGTCGCTTACGTTTTCTTCCATTGAATCGGATAACCATGTTCCGTCGCCTCATCCTTGCCGCGCTGATCGCGGCCGGCACCGCCCACGCCGCCGACCTGCCGGAGCCCATCAGCGCGCTGCTGCAGGCGGCGCATATCCCGCCGGAGGCCGCCGGCATCGTCGTGCTGCGCGGCGACACCACGCTGGTCTCGCACAACGCGCAGCAGAGCATGCAGCCGGCGTCCACCATGAAGCTGTTCACCACGATGACGGCGCTGGAACAACTGGGGCCGGCCTTCCGCGGCCGCACCGAATTCCGCACCAGCGCCGAAGTGGTCAACGGCGTGCTGCAGGGCGACCTGATCCTGCGCGGCGGCGGCGATGTCGACCTGAACGAGGATGTGCTGCTGCACATGCTGCAGGCGCTGCGCAACCAGGGCATCCGCAAGATTAAGGGCGACGTGTTGCTGGACCGGCAGCTGTTCCAGCCGGCGCGGCCTGATGTGGGGCAGCCACCGTTCGACGAGTATCCGTGGGCCTACTACAACGTGATTCCCGACGCGCTGCTGACCAACACCAATTTGCTGAAACTGGAAATGCGCTCGACCGGCAACAAGCTGGGGCTGGTGATGATGCCGGAGATGGACAAGGTCGGCATCCGCTCGGAAATGAAGCTCAGCGATGCGCCGTGCTCCTCATGGGAGGCCGGCTGGCGCTCGCCGGACGTGGCGCGCAGCGGCGACAAGATCGAGGTGGTGCTGCATGGCAGCTTCCCGAAAAACTGCATCAAGTCGACCAGCGTCGACGTGATGGACCACCACGACTACCTGGAGCGCCTGCTGCGCGCCACCTGGCGCAAGCTCGGCGGCAGCATCAGCGGCGAGGTGCGCGAGGCCGACGCGACGGCCACCGCCACGCCGACCGCCATCGTGACCACCTCGCCCGCCGCCAGCGCCATGCCTGCCAACCCGGACGCAGACGCCAGCCCGGCCGCGAACGCCGACGCTGCGTCCGCACAGCCCTCTGCCGCCCCGGCCACCCGCCTGCTGGCCGAACACGTCTCCCGCCCGCTGCCGGAAATGCTACGCGACATCAACAAGTTCTCCGACAACACCCTGGCCCGCACGGTGTTCCTGATGCTGGGCAGCCTGCAAGCCGACCCGGTGCTGGGCAGCCGCCCGATCGCCCCGGACGGCAGCGCCGCCAGCACGCCGATGCGCGCCGAGACCGCGATCCGCGCCTGGCTGCAAACCCAGCGCATTGACGCCAACGGCCTGGTCTTCGACAACGGCTCCGGCCTGTCGCGCACCGAGCGCGCCACGCCGGCGCAACTGGCCGGCGTGCTGCAAGCCGGGCTGAAGAGCCTATGGATGCCCGAGTTCCTGTCCAGCCTGCCGATCGCCGCCACCGACGGCACCATGCGCAAGCGCCTCAAGGACAGCCCGGCCGCGCTGCGCGCGCGCATCAAGACCGGCAGCCTGAAGAGCGTGATCGCCATTGCCGGCTACGTCACCGACGACAACAACCAGCCCTGCATCGTGGTCGCCATCCTGAACGACGAACACGTCGCCAACGGCGCCGGCCGCACCGTGCTGGACGGCGTGATCGACTGGGTGGCCCGCAGCAAATGAGCTGTAATTTTCCACATTGAAATTCGCGTAGAATGAGCTGAACACAACGTCACGGGGAACATTGCGAGATGTCCTTAACCGTCACCGAAATACTAGGCCGCTCCCAAGAAGGACAAACTCGTCCTTACATCTGCCGGTGCGATGACGGTGACGTCTACTTCGTCAAGGGCAAATCGACTACTCGATATCAACTGATCGCCGAGTGGATATGCGCTCAGTTATGCTCTGCATTGGAACTGCCAATTGCCCACTATGCATTGGCGACTGTACCCGTCGAAATAGTCGAAGCCGACTTAACTGGCGCCTACCAAGACTTGGGTTCCGGGCCAGTCTTCGCTTCACGCCGAGTGAACGCGAAGAACCTGATGCGCAGCCATATCAAACGAGTGCAGCGAAGCCTTCGTCGCGACATCGTCTTGTTTGACTGGTGGGTACGCAATGCGGATCGCAACTTGACGGATATCGGCGGCAATCCCAATCTTCTATGGACTGTCGGTGAGCCGCCATCCTTGGTCATGATTGATCACAATTTGGCTTTTGATGCGGACTTCGACCCAGCACAATTTCTTCATCTTCATGTGTTTTCCGCCGAAGTAGCCGATCTGTTCAGCGATTTCCTCCTGCGCGACACGTACCGTGCCCGCTTTGCCACGGCACTGGAAAATTGGGATGATATTTGTGATACGCTTCCCTTAGCTTGGCACTTTATCGACGCCGAAATGACCATGCCGACCAAGTTCCCGTTTGATGAAATCAAGCGGCTTCTGAAGCGCGCTCTAACAGATGCATTCTGGCAGTTGCCACCAACATGAATATCGCCTGTCATTACGCCATTGTTCGCTTTACCCCGTTCATCGAAACGGGAGAGTTCGCCAATGTCGGCGTGGTGATGCTTGCACCTGGCATACGCTTCTTCGGGTTTAAGCTTTTGATCAACCGATACGCTCGCGTTACCAATTTCTTTGAAGGGCTCGATCCCAAGGTTTTCAAAGCCTCTATCGGCGATCTGAACGAGGAGATGAAACGGCTCGATTTGATATTCAACCAGACTGGCAGTTACGATAAAGAAGCTCTGCTGCGCATTTGGACAGAGCTGGTTAAGCCTCGCGAAACCATGTTGCGCTTTAGCGAACCACGCTTGGTGTTGGCCGAGGACTGCACGTCGAAATTGCACGAGCTCTATGACTACTATGTCGGACACAATTTTGCGAACAAGGAGTATCAGGAAAAACTCCTGGAACGCGATGTCAGCGGATGGTTGCGCGATGCCGGACTCCAAAACAAATTTCATGCGGCGCGCATCGGCAACGAGGAATATCACGCGCATTTTCCTTTCGTGGCAGGCACGGAAGAGCATCCCGAAAAAATCATTAAGCCACTCAACCTCAATTACACCGACGCGGCGAAAATCATTGACCACGGCGGCCAATGGCTCTACCGTATTGATTCGCTTAAAAAGCGCGATCTGTTACCCGCTCAAGTCCTCTTTGCCGTCAAAGGGCCCGAGGCCCATGAGCATACGCCGCGCGGCCGTGCTCAAGGCGAGATCGTCGCTGAGTTGAAAGCAAAGAACGTCATCGTGGTTAGCCACGACAACGTTGCGCCGATCTTGGCATTTGCTCGCTCCCGGTAATCACATCCCCGGCAATCCTTCCTCCACCAGGTAATCGATGAACGCCCGCACCTTCAACGCCAGGTGCGGGCCGGGCATGTAGACCGCGTGCACGGTGCCGGCATACGGCTGGTCGAAAATCCACTCCGGCAGCACCCGCCGCACCCGCCCCTGCGTCAGCGCCGGACGGGCCGTGAAATCCGGCACCAGGCCGATGCCGCCGCCCGCCTCCACCACCGACAGCAAGGCGCCGCTGTTGTTGATCGTCAGCCGCGACGGCACGCGGATGCTGGCCGTCTCGCCGCCGCGCCGCATGCTCCACGCGTCGCCGAAGCGCGCATAACCCAGGTAGCTGCACTGGTGCGCCGGCAGCTCGTGCGGCGATTGCGGCTCGCCATGCGCGTCCAGGTACTGCTGCGAGGCCACCAGCACATAGCTCACCGGCCCCAGCGTACGCGCCGCCAGCCCGGGCGCCAGTTCGGTGGCGATGCGGATCGCAAGATCCATGCCTTCCTCGATCAGGTCGATCTTGCGGTCCACCAGCTGGAGTTCGACATCGACCTCGGGATAACGCGCCAGGAAACCCGGCAGCTTGGGCGCCAGCCACACCTGGCCCAGCACGATGGGCGCGCTGACGCGGATGGTGCCGTTCGGCCGCGCGCTGTAGCTGCCGGCCAGCGCATGCACCTCGCGCGCCGTGCTCACCATGCGCGCGCAGGCCGCGTGCACCTGCTGGCCCAGCTCGGTCAGCGACAGCGAACGCGTGGTCCGCTGCAGCAGCCGTCCGCCCATGTGCGCCTCCAGCCGCGAGACGTGGCGGCTGACCGCCGACGTGGTCAGCTCCAGCTGCCGCGCCGCCGCGGAGAAACCGCCGCTATCGACCACCTGTGCAAAGATGGCCATTTCCTTCAACATTTCCATCGCCCCACTCCACCGTTGCAGCTGCATCAACAATGCTTTGCATTGTAAGTGGATTGTGTATTTTTTGTGCGGTCGCCATACTGAAAGCACCACATCAAGCAGGAGTCACCATGAAACAACGCACTTTAGGCAGCCAGGGCCTGACGGTATCGGCGCAGGGTCTGGGCTGCATGGGCATGAGCAACACCTATGGGCCGGCCGACCAGACCGAGGCGGTCGCCACGCTGCACCGCGCGCTGGAACTGGGCGTCAACTTCTTCGACACGGCCGAGCAATACGGCCCCTACGACAACGAGGCGCTGCTGGGCCGCGCCTTCGCAGGCCGCCGCAGCGAGGTGATCCTCGCCACCAAGTTCGGCTTCGACATCCGCGACGGCAAGACCGTCGGCGTGACCAGCGATCCGAAACACATCCGCGAAAAAGTGGAAGGCTCGCTGCGCCGGCTGAACACCGACCACATCGACCTGCTGTACCAGCACCGCATCGATCCGCTGGTGCCGATCGAGGAGGTGGTGGGCGTCATGGCCGAGCTGGTCCGCGAGGGCAAGGTGCGCTACCTGGGCCTGTCCGAGGCGGGCGTGGCCAACATCCGCCGCGCCCACGCGGTGCATCCGATCAGCGTGCTGCAAAGCGAGTATTCGCTGTGGGAGCGCAACCTGGAGGCCGACGTGCTGCCAGCGCTGCGCGAACTGGGCATCGGCCTGGTGGCGTTCAGCCCGCTGGGACGGGGCTTCCTGGCCGGCACCGCCAAGCGCGCGGAAGAGTATCCACCCAGCGATTTCCGCCATCTGGACCCGCGCCTGCAGGGCGAGAACTTCGACCGCAACATGGAAGCGGCCGCCATCGTGCGCGAGCTGGCCGACCATCGCCTGGTCACGCCGGGGCAGATCGCGCTGGCCTGGGCCATGCACAAGGGCGACGATATCGTCACCATCCCCGGCACGCGCCGCCGCACTTACCTGGAGCAGAACGTGGCCGCGGCGGAGATCACGCTCGATGCGACCGAGATGGCGGTGCTGGATAACGCGCTCAAGCAGGTGTCCGGCCCGCGCTACAGCAAGGAGCGCATGGCGATGGTGGATCGCTAAAATCCGGTCGCCTTCAGCGTTGGAGCATAACGGGACTGGGCAATTAGGGAACGCCGCTCATTGGAAGGAACATAGGCGACGGGTTAGGGCTTTTGTTACCTTCCAATAGACTAAAGCCTAACGCTTCATAGAAGCCGACTGCTTCGGCATCGGCGTCGAGATACATGCCGAACGAGCCTACCGCTTGGGCAGCCAATTTGGTCGCCTTGAAGGCCTCTTTCATCAGTTGCTTGCCCAAGTTCCGCCCTTTGTACTGGTTGTCAACGCCAAGCATGATGAGTCGGGTACACGGAATTTGTTTGGGTAGCAGCACGTAAGCTACACAGACTCCTTTTCTCACTTGTGATTTAAGAGAGTCGTGTGCGAACTTATTGATAGCCGCATTCCCACAGTCAAACTTCTTTTGGCCAGCGTAAGTGAGGTTCGGGTCGTATTTCGAAAAAACGATCGTCATGCCTTATCCAAATCAGGCAAGGACATCAACTCACGCATCGCCTTCGTGGGTTCGCCGGGCGTCGATTGCAGCAGGCGAGCAAGCGCCTCCTGCCCGTCTCTGCTGAGCGTAATGGACCTGTGCTCAGACACAACTTTACGAGCCTTTTCCATGGCGGTATTCAAGATGAATGCGGTCAGATCCGTTCCATCCAAGGCAGCGACCAGACTGAGCAATTCCTTTGCCGCGTCAGTGGTCTTGAGCTCCATTCGCGCCCGCTTCAATGGCTCGCTTGGCGGAGTTGTCGTCATTGAATTGCCCTCCGTGGTATTTGCTTGTCATTCCATACCAACAATACGGCCAACGGCCGTACAAGTAAACCTCAACGAACCCAAGTCAAACCCTGTCAAAGCACGCGGATGTAGTCGCGGCGCACCAGCAGGCGGTCGCCGCAATCGAAGTGCCACCATTCGCTGTTGATGCCGACCCAGCCGGCCTGGAACATGGCCTCGCGCAGCAGGCGGCGGTTGGCGACGTGCTGTGCGCTCAGTTCGCCGCGCGCCAATAGTTCGGCCTCCAGCGCCGGGTGCGAGCGCTCGGACAAGTCATCGAAGCCGGTACCCATGTCCAGCTCGCGGCCCTGCGCGTCCAGCAGGGTCAGGTCCAGCGCCATGCCGAAGGAGTGGATCGAGCCGCGCGCCGGATCGGCGATGTAGCCCAGCAGCTCGGTGCCTTGCAGCGCCAGCCACAGCTGCTCCTGCACGCGCTGCGGGCGCAAGGCGTCCAGCACCAGCACCTTGCAGTCGGGCCGGCGCCTGCCCAGCCACGCCACCACGCGCTCCAGCGCCGCCGCCGCGTCCTGGTGCAGCCAGGCGCAGTCGAGCGGCGAGTACAAGTCGCGGCCGACAAAGTTGTCCGGCGTGGCGTAGCGCAGGTCGACCGCGATGCCGGCGATGCTGCCGAGCCGCCGGAAATCCGGGTGGCCGGCGATTTCTTCACAGCGGACGGTGACAGCCATGTTGCGCTCCCAACGGCTTATTCGGTCGGCAAGGTGCCCGGCGCCGGTTGCGGCGGCGGCATCACGGTGGGCGGCACCGCCATTTGCACCGGCAGCGGGCTGGTCAGCACATCGAGGATGGCCGCCGTTTCCGCATCCGGCTCGCCGTCGTACAGCGACTGGCGATACTTGGACTGGAACACCACCATCACGTTGCGGGTGGCCTGGTCCAGCTCGCCCGTCTGCGGCACCGCGTAGCCGTGCTGGGCCAGCTTGCGCTGGAACCACGCCACGTCCGGCACCTGTTGCTGGAACAATTGCAGGCGCGCGGCAACGCGGCTCGGCTCCGGCCACGCGACCAGGCCGGCGTCGGCCAGCTGCTTCCACGGGAACAGCGGGCCGGGGTCCTGCTTGCGCTGCGGCGCGATGTCGTTGTGGCCGAGGATGTTCTCCGGCTTGATGTCGTGGCGCGCGACGATCTGCTTCAACAGCAAGATCAGCTGGTCGATCTGCGCCTGCTTGAACGGCGCGTACACCCGGCCCTGCGGCGTGTCGACAAAGCCCGGATTGACGATCTCGATGCCGATCGACGCCGAGTTGAGCTGGTTGTAGATCTTCCAGCTGCTCAGGCCGGCATGGTTGGCCTGGCGCGATTCGTCCACCAGCGTGTAGAAGAAGGGCTGGTCGGTGTCGGTCAGCAGGTAGTGAGCGCTGACTTCCTGCTGGGTCAGGATCTTGATCGAGCGCGGCAGGTCGCTGACCGTGTAGTGCAGGATGATGTACTTGATGCGGTCGCTCTGGCTGCGCGCCGTCAGAGTGGTGTCGAGGCGCGGCCCGGGCGGCGGCACGGTGGCGCAGCCGGCCAGCAGGGCGACGGCGGTGGACAGGGCGGCAAGCGGCAAGAGCTTCATCATTAGCGGTCTCGGCAACGTTTCAATATCGTGAGTGTAGTGCAATGCGGGCCGCAGCGTGGTGCGCCTGCGCTTCTTTTTGCCGCAGCGGCAATTCCGGCGGCAGCGCCGCGCGCATCGCCTGCGCGATCAGCGGATGCAGCGTGGCGGCCCGCCCGCTCAGCACCAGCGGGCGCGGACCGTAGCGGCCCACCAGCGCCAGCGCGATGCGCGCCAGCTCGCGGCCGGCCTGTTCGAGGATGGCGCGCGCCACCGGATCGGCATCCGCGCTGGCGGCCACGGCCAGGGCCAGGCGGCCGATGGCGCCCCGGTCCTGGCCGTAGATGAACTGGCGCGACAAGGCCCAGTCGCTGCCGCCGACCTGCTCGAACACCGCGCGCGCCATCGGCGATTGTTGCCAGATGCCGGGTTGCTCGTCCTCCAGCCGCCAGATGTGGCGCATCGCCTCGCGCGCGATCCAGAAGCCGCCGCCGCCATCGTCCAGCGTCACGCCGCGTCCGCCAGCGCGGTGGAAGCTGCCGTCCTCGGCGATCCACGCCGCGATGGAGCCGGTGCCGGCATAAACCAGGTAGCCCTCGCCGGGCGCGAAACTGTCGAGGTAGGCGATTTCCACATCGTTGCGCAGCGCGACCGATGGCGGCGCCACTTGCAGCAACTCGGCCAGCCATTGCGCGGGCAACGTGGCCAGGCCGTCAAAGCCGGTCAGGCCGGCGCACACGGCTTGCGGCTTGCCCACCGCCAGCACCTGCGCCGCCAGCAGCGAGAAGATGCCGCGCACCGCGTCGCGGCCGGCGGTGTTGCCCATCTGCGTGGCGGACAGGCCGGCCACCGCGCCCTCGGCCACGATCGCGCCCGCCGCGTCGGCCAGCGCCCAGCGGGTCTGCGTGCCGCCCGCATCGATGCCCAGTCCCAGCTCGCCCATGGTCCGCTCCCTGATGGTCAGCGCATCACGCTGACGCGTTCGCTTTCATTGCCCAGGCGGTCGATCGCGCTGACCACCACCGCCTGCGCCGCGCCTGCCGCCGCGTCGTCCGGCAGCAGCAGCACCGGACGCGAAGCCGGCGCCACCGCGAAGCGCCATTCCGAACCGTAGCGCGACCAGATCGCGTAATGCGCCACCGGCTTGCCGGCCGCGGCGGACAGCTTCAATCCGACGCCATTGCCCTCGCGCCGCACGGCCACGGCCGGCGCCAGCGGCAGCTCCGCGCCCAGCCACGGACTGGCCGGGGCCAGCGCGGCGGTCTGGTAAGTCTGCGCGCGCAGCTGATCGGCGATGCCCTTGCGGTTCTCCATCAGCGCGGCGATGCTGAAGTGCAGGTGGCCCTGCACGCCGGCACGGCTGCGCGTGACGCCAATCTGCTTGACGATCTCCTCCGGCGCGAAAGCCTTGGCGCTGTTGTCGATGCGGCTGGTGTACAGGCCCGGCCAGACGTGGCGCGCGCGCGTGTTCTGCGCCAGCCAGTAGTCGAGCAGCACGTCGAACGCCTGCGGCGCCTGCGCCACCGGCCAGTACAGCTGCGGCGCCAGGTAGTCGAGCCAGCCGTTGGCCAGCCACAGCTCGGCGTCCGCGTACAGCTTGTCGTACTGGCTGAAGCCGACGATGCCGGCCGGGCGCCGGTCCGGACGGCCGATGCCGAACGGACTGATGCCGAAGCGCACCCAGCTCTTTTCCTTGTGGATGCCGAGGTAGAGCGCCTCGATCAGCGAGTTGACGTTCTGGCGGCGCCAGCCCGCGCGGTCCAGCGTGCCGCCGCCCAGCAGGTAGCGCTGCCACGACGGCTGGTCAGGGAACTCCAGCTCCTGCTTCGGGCTGGCGCCGGCGTCCAGCACCACGCCGTCCGCCCCGGCCGTGTCGATCGGGTAGGGATAGAAATAATCGTCGATGTGGACGCCGTCGATATCGTAGCGGCGCACCACGTCCAGCACCACGTCCAGCGTGTGCTGCGAGGCGGCGGCCTCGCCCGGATCCATCCACAGGTAGCGGCCGTAGGACTTGACCACATCCGGATTGGTGCTGCCGATGTGGTTGCGCGCCAGCGGCGACTTGGCCGTCGCGTGGCGCGCGCGGTAGGGGTTGAACCAGGCATGCAGCTCCAGCCCGCGCGCGTGCGCCTGCTCGATCCAGAACTGCAGCGGATCCCAGGCGGTGGCGGGCGCGCGGCCCTGCTGGCCGGTCAGGAACTCGGACCACGGCTCCAGCTCGGACGGGTAGATCGCATCCGCGCTCGGCCGCACCTGCAGCACGATGGCGTTCAGATGCAATGCCTGCGCGCGGTCGAGGATGGCAAGCGCTTCGGCCTGCTGCCTGGCCATGGTCAGGTTATTGCGGCTGGGCCAGTCGATGTTGGCCACGGTCGACACCCAGGCGGCGCGGAACTCGCGCGGCGCCGGCGGCGGCATGTTCAGGTCGACCGGCGCCGTCGGCGCGGTGGTGCCGGGCGCCGCCGGGCGCGGCGCGGAGCCGGCCTCCGGGGCGGGTGCTATCGGTGTGCTGGAGCAACCGTCCAGCAACACGGCCAGGGCGCCGGCCACGCCGGCCGACAGCGTCAGCCGCTTTTTTGCATTAAAAACCAAAACCATTCCCCGAAACTATTGTGCACCCGTATTGTAATGCGCTTGCCGTTTATTTCCTGCCGAATTCGGGATCGATCCGTACCAGCGCCGTCATCGCGAACGCGGGCAGGGTTGAAATGCAGGCCCAGATGAAGAAATGTTGATAACCCAGGTGCTGCTGTATCCAGCCGCTGACCATCCCCGGCAACATCATGCCGAGGGCCATGAAACCGGTGCAGATGGCGTAGTGCGCGGTCTTGTGCTCGCCGTCCGCCACCAGCACCATGTACAGCATGAAAGCCGAGAAGCCGAAGCCGTAGCCGAACTGTTCCACCGCCAGGCAGGCGGAGATCAGCGTGGTGTCGGTGGGCAGCGCGGTGGCCAGGTAGACAAACACCAGGTCGGGCACGTGCATGATGAACACCATCGGCCACAGGCTGCGCTTGAGGCCGAAGCGGGAGATGACCACGCCGCCGGCCAGCCCGCCCAGCACCAGCGCGCACACGCCGACGGTGCCGTAGACCACGCCGAAGGTCTCGGTGCTCAGGCCCAGGCCGCCTTGCGCGCGCGGATCCAGCAGGAAGGGCGCCGCCATCTTCAGCAACTGCGCCTCGCCGAGGCGGTACAGCAGCAGGAAGCCCAGCGTGGCCTTGATGCCCGGCTTCTGGAAGAAACTGTGGAAGGTGCGCAGGAAATCCTGCCACAGCGCACCACCGCCCGCGTGGCTGCGGTCGGTGTCGGGGCGGGGCAGGACCAGCTGGTGATACGCGCTCAAGCCCAGCATCAGCGCCGCCATCAGGCCGAACACCAAGGACCACGCCCAGGCGGGATCGCCGCTGGACGTGGCCAGCCGTCCGGCCAGGTAGACCAGGCCGCCTTGTCCGGAGATCATCGCCAGCTTGTAGAACGCGCTGCGCACGCCGACGAAGGCGGCCTGCTGGTGCTGGGTCGGCAGGCCAAGCATGTAGTAGCCGTCGGAGGCGATATCATGGGTGGCCGAGCTGAAGGCCATCAGCCACAGCAAGGCCAGGCTCATGCGGAAGAAATCAGGCAGGTGCAGGGTCAGCGCCACCGAGGCGAGCGCCGCGCCGGTCAGCAATTGCAGCAGGACGATCCAGCGCCGCTTGGTGCCGAACAGCTCCACGATGGGCGACCACAGCGGCTTGATCACCCACGGCAGGTACAACCACGCGGTATAAAACGCCAGGTCGGTATTGGACACGCCGAGGTTCTTGTACATCACCGTCGACAGCATCATCACCGCGACGTAAGGCACAGCCTGGCTAAATGAAATACTAGGCACCCAGGCCCAGGCATTGCGTTGTTGCGCTCGATCCATACACCCTTCGATTTTGTTCGGCAAAATTCGGACTACAATACAGACAGCCATCGGAGATCGAGACATGTCCACGCCAGCCGATACCCAAAGCAAGCCGGAAACGCTCACCATACGCATGGGTTCGAAAGAACGCAACCTCATTGAGCGCGCCGCCAAAGCCTCTGGCAAAAATCGCAACGATTTCATCCTGGATGCCTTGCGGAGCGCGGCGGACGATGCGTTGCTAGACCAGGTCAACATCGTCGCCACACCGGAAGCCTACGCGGAATTCCTGGCCCGGCTGGACATGCCTCCCGCGCCCAACGCGCAGCTGCTGAAAACCATGCAAACCAAGGCACCCTGGGATAAAAAATGATCGTACGGCCACCGGAGCCGATGACCAGCCAGCATGCCACCAATCGCTTTTCCTGCGGAGTCGACAGCCTGGGTGCATGGCTCAAACGCCGCGCGATGCAAAATCAGGCCAGCGGTGCATCGCGCACCTTTGTCATTTGCCAGGGAAAAAACGTCATCGCATATTACGCGCTGGCAGCGGGCGCCATCGGTGCCAATGCGGCTGCCGGCTCTTTTCGTCGCAATATGCCTGAGCCCATTCCCGTTGTACTGCTTGGGCGTCTCGCCATCGACCGGCGTCTCCAAGGCAGAATGCTGGGACGCGCACTGGTTCGTGATGCCAGTCATCGCATTCTTCAAGTCGCGGAGTCGATCGGTATCCGCGGAATCATCACCCACGCGCTGACGCCGGCGGCCAAATCGTTTTATGAACGGGTCGGCTTCGTGGTTTCACCGCTGGACGCCATGACGTTGATGGTCACGCTATCGGATTTAACCGCAGCATTGAACTCGCCCAACAATCAGGTGTGATTGGCTACAGCAGCTTACGATAGACGATGAAGCCGGACTTGTCGGCGACTTTATCGTACAGCTGCATCGCGGTCTGATTGGTTTCGTGGGTTTGCCAGTAGACTCGCGGACTGCCGGCGATGCGGGCCTGCTCATACACTGCCTCAATCAGCTTGCGCGCCACGCCCCGGCCTCTGGCGGCCTCGGCGGTGAACAAGTCCTGCATGTAGCAGCTCAGGCCAATCTGTGTCGTGCCGCGATGGTAGAGGTAGTGGGCGAGTCCGACCAGGCTGCCTTCGTGGACGGCAACCAGCGCATGCACCGGCTCGTTCACATCGAAAAAACGCGACCAGGTGGTCCGGGTGATTTCTTCGGGAAGCGCCGTGTCGCCATGCCGGCCGTAGAACTTGTTATACCCCAGCCATAACGCATGCCAGGCGTCGTAATCCGCTTGCGCGACCGCGCGTATCTCGATCATGGCTTCAACGCCTTGCGGACATTGCCGTCCGCTGCGTCGAGCAGGTTTTGCGCGTCTTCGATGGAGGTGTTTTTCAACAGCGCGACGATCGCGACCTTGACGTGGAAATGGCAGCGCTCCAGCACGCCCCGCGCAATGTCCGCGTCGACGCCGGTGGCGTGCATGGTCAGCCGCACCGCGCGCTCGACCAGCTTGACGTTGGTGGCGTGCATGTCCACCATCAGGTTGCCGTAGACTTTGTTCAAGCGCACCATCAACGCGCTCGACAAGGTGTTGAGCACGACCTTCTGCGCCGTGCCCGCCTTCAGCCGCGTGCTGCCGGAAATGACTTCCGGCCCGGTGTCGAGCGTGATGCCGACGTCCGCGTCGGCAGTCAGCGGCGTGCCGATATTGTTGGCGATGCCCACCGTTAAGGCGCCCACCATACGCGCCGCCTGCAACGCGCCCAGCACATACGGCGTGGTACCCGATGCCGCCACCAGCAACACCACGTCGTTATAAACCGGATACAGCAGCCGCAGATCCGAAGCGCCCTTGGCGCGGTCGTCCTCGGCCCCTTCCACCGCCTCGAACATCGCGCCCAGCCCGCCGGCCAGCAAGGCGACGGCGCGCTCATGAGGCCACGAGAAAGTGGGGAACAGCTCCACGCTGTCAAGGATACCCAGCCGCCCCGACGTGCCGGCGCCCACATAGATCAAGCGCCCGCCGGCGGCGATGCGCGGCGCCATCGCGTGCACGGCGGCGCCGATGCTGGGCTCGGCCGCCTGCACCGCGCGCAGCGCTTGCGTCTGGTCGTCAACCAGCGCCGCCACCAATGCCTCAACCGAATATTGGTCCAGCTGCGCGTGCTGCGTACTCGGCGTTTCGGTTTTTAGCATAGGTAGTTATGTTACGTAGCGCGACGCATCTCCGCGACAAAATCATAGTGATCGCTGTGGCAATAGGAATGCGTCAACTCCATCGCCTCGCCCGATTCCAGATAAGCAATACGGGTAATGTACAGCACCGCCTGCCCCTCGGGAACACCCAGTTGCTTGGCCAGCTCGGCCGAAGCGTTCATTGCGCGGATGTGCTGCAGCGCGCGCGCCGGCGCCTGGCCGATGCTCTCCAGATACTGGTACAGCGAGGCGCCCACCGCGTTCGGATCGTTGAGCACGGTCTGCGGCAGCACCGACACCTCGTACGCCATCACCACGTCGTCCGCCAGGCGCAAACGCTCCAGCCGCGCCACCTTGGAATACGGCGACAGGCCCAGGCTCAGCTGTTCTTCCGGCGTCGGCGTCACCACCGCGCGCTTGAGCCAGCGCGAGCCGGGAATGTGGCCGCGCTGCTGCAATTGCTCGGAAAAACTGGTCAGGTTGGACAGCGGCTGCTCGATGCGCGGCGCAATATAGTTGCCCGATCCGCGACGGCGCACCACCAATCCCTGGTCCACCAGCTGGTCGATGGCCTTGCGCGCGGTCACCCGCGACACATTCAGCAACTCCGACAAGGTCCGCTCCGACGGCAGCGCCTGGTCCACCTGATAGCGGCCGTTGTGCACATCATCGCTCAATTTGCGGGCTATCTGCATGTACAGCGGCGTACTGTCGTTGGCATCCGCCTTGAATTCAAAACTGCTCTGGCTCATTCATATCTCCTCACGCCTCTAGTGTAATAGCGTTACAGAAAACATGTGGGGTTGAAAATAACAATATTTGTTCACATAGCAGAACGGCAAGCCCGGCGGAATGCGGCCTTTTGGCGGATAATGCTGGATCGTCAGACCAGCCCCACCATCCGAACACATGTCCAAGAAGTCCACCGCGCCCGCGGCCTGCCCCTGCGGCGGCCCCTCCCTGGCGAGCTGCTGCGGCCCGTACATCGCCGGCGCCGCCATCCCGCCCACCGCCGAAGCGCTGATGCGTTCGCGCTATACCGCCTATGTGCAGCGCAACGAGCCCTACCTGATGGCCACCTGGCACGCCAGCACCCGTCCGGCCGAGCCCATCATGAGCAAGGAAGAAAAATTGCAGTGGCTGGGACTTGAGGTAAAATCTGCTTTACGTTTACGTCAACGTAAAGCAGAAGACGCCGACCCGACCAAGGATACGGTGGAGTTTGTCGCCCGGTTCAAGACCAATGGCCGGGCGCAGCGCCTGCACGAGATCAGCAACTTTGTGCGCGAGCCGGCCGAGGGCGGGCTGCGCTGGTTTTACGTTGACGGTAGTTTTCCAGAATAAATCATCAGGACGCGGCGGAGACACCGCGCAGAAAAAAGGAAAAGCAATGCCGCAGATCGAAAGCAAACTCAATCCCCGCAGCGAGGATTTCAAGGCCAACGCGGCCGCCATGCAGGCCGTCGTCGACGACCTGCGCGACAAGGTCGCCAAAATCGCCTTAGGTGGAGGCGAGGCGGCATCGGCCAAGCACGTCGCCCGTGGCAAACTGCTGCCGCGCGACCGCGTGCAGATGCTGCTCGATCCCGGCACGCCCTTCCTCGAACTGTCGCAGATGGCCGCCTACGGCATGTACCAGGACGCCAACGGCGTCGACGCCGCGCCGGCCGCCGGCATCATCACCGGCATCGGCCGCGTGGCCGGCCAGGAGTGCGTGATCGTCTGTAACGACGCCACCGTCAAGGGCGGCACCTACTATCCGATCACGGTCAAGAAGCACCTGCGCGCGCAGGAGATCGCCGACCAGAACAACCTGCCGTGCATCTACCTGGTCGACTCGGGCGGCGCCAACCTGCCCAACCAGGACGACGTCTTCCCCGACCGCGACCATTTCGGCCGCATTTTCTACAACCAGGCCAACCTGTCGGCCAAGGGCATCCCGCAGATCGCCGTGGTGATGGGCTCCTGCACCGCCGGCGGCGCCTACGTGCCGGCGATGAGCGACGAATCGATCATCGTCAAGGAACAGGGCACCATCTTCCTCGGCGGCCCGCCGCTGGTGAAGGCCGCCACGGGCGAAGTGGTCACCGCCGAAGACCTGGGCGGGGGCGACGTGCACACGCGCCTGTCCGGCGTGGCCGACCACCTCGCGCAGAACGATCTGCACGCGCTGTCGCTGGCCCGCACCATCGTCTCGAATCTGAACCGCACCAAGCCCCAGCAGGGCGCGTTGCGCGAGACGGCGGAACCTAAGTACCCCACCGAGGAACTGTACGGCGTGATCCCGGTCGACACCCGCAAGCCCTTCGACGTGCGCGAAGTGATCGCCCGCATCGTCGACGGCAGCGAGTTCGATGAATTCAAGGCACGCTACGGCACCACCCTGATCTGCGGCTTCGCCCACATCTTCGGCATGAAGGTCGGCATCATCGCCAACAACGGCATCCTGTTCTCCGAGTCCGCGCTGAAGGGCGCGCACTTCATCGAGCTGTGCGCGCAGCGCAAGATCCCGCTGGTGTTCCTGCAAAATATCACCGGCTTCATGGTCGGCCGCAAATACGAAAACGAAGGCATCGCCCGCAACGGCGCCAAGATGGTGACGGCCGTCGCCACCGCCGCCGTGCCCAAGTTCACGGTCATCATCGGCGGCAGCTTCGGCGCCGGCAACTACGGCATGTGCGGCCGCGCCTTCTCGCCGCGCTTCATGTGGATGTGGCCCAACGCCCGCATCTCCGTCATGGGCGGCGACCAGGCCGCGTCGGTGCTGGCCACCGTCAAGCGCGACGGCATCGAAGGCAAGGGCGGCTCATGGACGGCGGAAGAAGAAGCCGCGTTCAAGCAGCCGATCAAGGAGCAGTACGAGCACCAGGGCCACCCGTACTACGCCACCGCGCGCCTGTGGGACGACGGCGTGATCGATCCGGCCGACACCCGCATGGTGCTGGGCCTGGGCCTGTCGGCGGCGCTCAACGCCGAAATCCCGGACACCAAGTTCGGCGTCTTCAGGATGTAAGCAGACGATGACCGTGCAGACCCGATACCGACAAGGACTGGCCGCGCCGCTGCTGGCGGCGGCATGCGCTTCTGCGCAGGCCATCCATGTGCCGGCGGTCGACGCGAGCATGGGCGAGCAGGTGGTCGCGATTCCCGCGAAGATCGCCGGCGCCGACATCACACTGCAAACCACCATCTTCAAACCACCCGGCGATGGTCCGTTCCCGGTGCTGTTCATGAACCACGGGAAGGACGGCGGCGACGCCCATCAGCAAGCGCGCGCCCGCTACCCCGTCATCAGCCGCGAGTTCGTCAAGCGCGGCTACGCGGTGGTGATCCCGATGCGCATGGGCTTTGCCGGTTCCGGCGGCAGCTACGTCAACTCCCATTGCCAGGCGCGGGAAAACGGCGAGGACCAGGCGGCGTCGCTGTACTCCGCGATGGCCTACGTGATGAAGCAGCCGTGGGCCGACCAGCAGCACGTGATCCTGGCCGGCCAGTCGCACGGCGGCCTGACGGCCATCGCCGCCGGCAGCCATAACATCAGCGGCGTGCGCGGCGTAATCAACTTCGCCGGTGGCGTCAACAGCCGCTCGCACTGCGACTGGCAGGCCGCGTTGATCAGCGCCTTCAAGGCCTACGGCGCGGTCAGCACCACGCCCACCATCTGGTTCTACGGCGCCAACGACCGCCACTTCGGTCCCCGTCTGGCGGCCGACATGTACGCGGCCTACACCGGCGCCGGCGGCAAGGCGCAGCTGGTGGCCTACGGACCATTCAAGCGCGACGCGCACGGCATGAGCTCCAGCCCGGACGGCGTGGCCATCTGGCTGCCGGAGACCACGCGCTTCCTGCAAAGCGTCGGCATGCCGACCGAAATCAAATACAAGATCAAGGACTAGAGATGAGCTTTACCACGCTGACCATCAGCCGCGAAGGAAAAGTCGCCACCGTCACGCTGAACCGCCCGGACGTGCGCAACGCCTTCAACGAGACCACCATCGCCGAGATCACGCAAGCCTTCGGCGAACTCGGTGCGGAACAAGACCTGCGCGCCATTGTGCTGGCGGCGAACGGCCCGGCCTTCTGCGCCGGCGCCGATTTGAACTGGATGAAAAAAATGGCGGGCTACACGCACGCCGAAAACCATGCCGACGCTCTGCAACTGGCGGAGATGCTGCGCACGATCTACCTGTGTCCCAAGCCCGTGGTGGCCAAGGTGCAGGGCGATTGCTACGCCGGCGGCATGGGGCTGGTCTCCGCGTGCGACATCATCGTCGCGGCCGACCAGGCCAACTTCTGCCTGAGCGAAGTGAAACTGGGACTGATCCCCGCCACCATTTCGCCCTACGTGATCAAGGCCATGGGCGAGAACGCGTCGCGCCGCTACTTCCTCACCGCCGAACGGTTCGGCGCGCAGGAAGCACTGCGCATCGGCTTCGCGCACGAAGTGGTGGCCGCCGACGCGCTCGACGCCAAGGTGGCGGAAATCGTCAAGGCCTTGGTCAACAATAGCCCGAACGCCGTGCAGCAAGCCAAGGTGCTGGTGCGCGAAGTGGTCGGGCAAACCGTCAACGATGCGTTGCTGGCCGATACCGCCGAACGCATCGCCCAAATCCGCGCCTCGGAACAGGGCCGCGAAGGCGTGGCCTCGTTCCTTGAGAAGCGCAAGCCAAATTGGCTAAGCTAGAAAAAGTCTGGAGCAGTTTTGGAATTGAATAAACAAAGCGACTGGGTCGCACGCAGCCTGCGCAGCGTATGGCATCCGTGCACCCAGATGCAGCACCACGAAACCGTCCCGCTGATCCCTGTGAAGAGCGGCAAGGGCGCGTGGCTGGTCGACCATGAAGGCCGCCGCTACCTCGATGCGATCAGCTCCTGGTGGGTGAACCTGTTCGGCCACGCCAACCCGCGCATCAACGCCGCGCTGAAGGACCAGCTGGACACGCTGGAACATGCGATGCTGGCCGGCTTCACACACGAACCGGTGATCGAGCTGTCGGAAAAACTGTCGGCGCTGACCGGCCATGTGCTCGGCCACACCTTCTACGCCAGCGACGGCGCCTCGGCGGTGGAAATCGCACTGAAAATGAGCTTCCACTCCTGGCGCAACAACGGCAAGGGCGGCAAGCAGGAATTCGTCTGCCTCAAAGGCAGCTACCACGGCGAGACCATCGGCGCCCTGGCCGTGACCGACGTCGCCCTGTTCAAGGACGCCTACGGCCCGCTGCTGCGCGCTTCGCAGACGGTGATGTCGCCGGATGCCCGCAACGCGGCCGACGGCGAAACCGCCGAAGACATGGCCCGCAAAGCCGCCGCCGACGTCGAACGCCTGTTCCTCGAACGCGCCGACAAGATCGCCGCCATCATCATCGAGCCGTTGGTGCAATGCGCCACCGGCATGGCGATGCACGATCCGCTGTACCTGAAGCTGGTGCGCGAACTGTGCGACCGCCACTCGGTCCACCTGATCCTCGACGAAATCGCCGTCGGCTGCGGCCGCACCGGCACCTTCTTCGCCTGCGAACAGGCCGGCGTGTGGCCGGACTTCCTGTGCCTGTCGAAGGGTATCAGCGGCGGCTACCTGCCGCTGTCGCTGGTGATGACGCGCGACGACATCTACCAGTCCTTCTACAGCAACGACGTCACGCGCGGCTTCCTGCACTCGCACTCGTACACCGGCAACCCGCTGGCCTGCCGCGCCGCGCTGGCGACGCTGCAGATCTTCGAGGAAGACGATGTATTGGCATCCAACCGCGTGAAGGCCACGCGCCTGACCGCCGCACTGCAACCGCTGGCGCAGCACCAGCAGGTGCGCAACTTCCGCCAGCGCGGCATGATCTGGGCCTTCGACGCCATCGACGCCACGCCGGACTTCTCGCGCCGCTTCTTCGCCACGGCGGTGGAGCACGAGCTGCTGATGCGCCCCATCGGTGCCACCGTCTACATGATGCCGCCGTATATCCTCAACGACGAGGAAATCGACGGCCTCGCCGCCAACACGCTGGCCGTGTTCAACCAGGTGATGGCGGGCTGACTATGGAAATGCTGAATCAACTCAAGCGCCAGCTGCAAACGCTGGGAGAACAGGACCTGATCCGCACCCGCCGCACGGTCGACACGCCCTGCGGTCCGCGCGTGTCAGTCGGCGGCCGCGAGCTGCTGGCCTTCTGCACCAACGACTACCTCGGCCTGGCCAACCACCGCAGCATCAAGCTCGCGCTGCAGGAAGGCGCGGCGATGTACGGCGTCGGCAGCGGCGCCTCGCATCTCATCAGCGGCCATGGCCGCGCCCACGCCATGCTGGAGGAACGGCTGGTGGAATTCGTCGGCGCCCACCTGGAATCGCCGCGCGCGCTGACCTTCTGCACCGGCTACATGGCCAACCTGGCCATCGTCACCGGCCTGACCGCCGCCGACCGCGACGCCGACATCTTCTCCGAATCGCTGAACCACGCCTCGCTGATCGACGGCGCCCGCCTGTCGCGCGCCAACGTCAAGGTCTACCCGCATGCCGACCTGGAAGCGCTGGCGAAGCTGCTGGCCGCCTCCAACGCCGCTACCAAGCTGGTAGTGACGGACAGCGTCTTCAGCATGGACGGCGACCTCGCGCCGCTGCCGCAGTTGCTGGCCCTATGCGAGCAACACGGCGCTTGGCTGGTGGTGGACGACGCCCACGGCTTCGGCACGCTGGGCGCCAACGGCCACGGCGCGCTGGAGCACTTCAACCTGCGCTCGCCCAACCTGGTCTATATGGGCACGCTGGGCAAGGCGGCCGGCGTCAGTGGGGCCTTCGTGGCGGCGCACGAGACGGTGATCGAAACGCTGATCCAGAAAGCCCGCCCCTACATCTTCACCACCGCCACCCCGCCGGCGCTGGCGCACGCGCTGCTGACCAGCCTCGAACTGCTGGAAGGCGACGAAGGCCGCAGCCGGCGCGCACACTTGCAGGCTTTGGTGGCACAATTGGACGATGGCCTGCGCCTGGAGCGCTGGCAGCGCCTGCCCTCGATGACTGCGATCCAGCCCATCCTGATCGGCGATAATGCCGAGACCATGCGCGCCGGCGCGGCCCTGTACGAACAGGGCCTGTGGGTGGGCACCATCCGTCCTCCGACCGTGGCGCCGGGCACCTCGCGCCTGCGCGTGACGCTGTCGGCAGGCCATAGCAGCATGGAAGTCGCCAAGCTGATAGCCGCAATCAACGCATTGGAAAGGACTTGATATGAGTCTCGACGATCCCGTCATAGCCGTGGTCACACCGCAAACCCAGGTGCAGCCCGCGCCAGCCGCCACCGGCATCCCGCCGCGTTTCAGCTGTTTCGTCACCGGCACCGACACCGAAATCGGCAAGACGCTGGTCTCGTCGGCGATGCTGCACGCGCTGGTGCAGGCCGGCGTGCGCGCCTGCGGCATGAAGCCGGTGGCCGCCGGCGCCGAACTGCGCGACGGCGCCTGGCACAACGACGACTGCGACCAGCTGGCCGCCGCCGGCAATGTCCACCTGCTGCAGTCGATCACCACGCCGTTCCTGCTCAAGGAACCGGCCGCGCCGCACATCGCCGCCGCGCTGGAAGGGGTGACGATTTCGCCGGTGCCCATCCTGGCCGCCTATATCGAAATCAACGCCGCCTCCGACGCCTCGGTGGTGGAAGGCGTGGGCGGCTTCCGCGTGCCGCTGAACGACGATTTCGACACCGCCGACCTGGCCGAGCAGCTCGACCTGCCGGTGGTGCTGGTGGTCGGCCTGCGGCTGGGCTGCATCAGCCACGCGCTGCTGACGGTGGAAGCGATCGAAGCGCGCGGCCTGCGCCTGGCCGGCTGGGTCGCCAACGAAACGCGGGACGACATGGCCTTCGCCGACGAAAACGTCGCCGCGCTGGAGCAGCGCATCAGCGCACCGCTGCTGGGCCGCATTCCGCGCCTGGCCGAACCGAGCGCGCAAGCCGCCGCCGAATATCTCGATTTTACGCAGCTGCCCAACTGGCCAGCTCAGAACAAACTTTGAACGAAGAAGGAAACACGATGTCCCAAAACACCCTCCAGGAACCGAAAACCGTTGAGCTGCACCGTCCGGCGGCCGCCATCACCTTGCCGCCCGCAGCGACCTGGCCGCTGGAAGACGTGATGGCCTTGTTCGACCTGCCGTTCAACGACTTGATGTTCCGCGCCCAGCAAACGCACCGCGCCAACTTCCCAGACGGCGACGTTGAACTGGCCACGCTGTTGTCGATCAAGACCGGCGGCTGCGAGGAAGACTGCGGCTACTGCCCGCAGGCGGCGCGCTACGACACCGGCGTCGAAGCCAAGAAGATTCTCGACATCGACACCGTGCTGGATGCGGCCAAGCAGGCCAAGGACAACGGCGCCACCCGCTTCTGCATGGGCGCCGCATGGCGCAGCCCTAAAGACCGCGACATGGACAAGGTCGAAGAGATGGTGCGCGAAGTGAAGGCGCTGGGCCTGGAGACCTGCGCCACGCTGGGCATGCTGGAAGAAAAACAGGCCGAGCGCCTGAAGGCCGCCGGCCTCGATTACTACAACCACAACCTGGACACCGCGCCCGAGTTCTACGACAACGTGATCTCCACCCGCGAATACCAGGACCGCCTGGACACGCTGGGCCGCATTCGCGAAGCGGGCCTGAAGGTCTGCTGCGGCGGCATCGTCGGTATGGGCGAATCGCGCCTGCAGCGCGCTGGCCTGATCGCTCAACTGGCCAACCTGAATCCGTATCCTGAGTCGGTGCCCGTGAACCACCTGGTGCAGGTGGAAGGCACGCCGCTGTACGGCATGGACCCGCTGGACCCGTTCGAATTCGTGCGCACCATCGCCGTGGCCCGCATCACCATGCCGAAGGCGCGCGTGCGTCTGTCGGCGGGCCGCCGCCAGATGGGCGAAGCGGTACAGTCGATGTGCTTCCTGGCCGGCGCCAATTCGATCTTCTACGGCGACAAGCTGCTCACCACCGACAATCCGGAAGCGGAAGACGACCGCGCGCTGTTGAATAAACTGGGCCTGAAAACCCGTGGCGCCGTGCTGGACTCGGCACCGAAGGAGAAGTGCGGCTGCTGATCCAGCCCGTCGATGCACCACTATAAAAAAACTTCCAGCCACAAGCTGCAAAGAGAGAGACCATGTTCACAAAAATACTGATCGCCAACCGTGGTGAAATCGCCTGCCGTGTGGCCGCTACCGCGCGCCGCATGGGCATCAAGACCGTCGCCGTGTACTCGGAGGCGGACGCCAACGCCAAGCACGTGGCGGTGTGCGATGAGGCGGTACTGATCGGCCCCGCCGCCGCCAAGGAAAGCTATCTGCGCGGCGAGAAAATCATCGCCGTCGCCAAGGCCACCGGCGCGCAAGCGATCCATCCCGGCTACGGCTTCCTCTCCGAGAACGCCGAATTCGCCGACGCCTGCGCCGAAGCGGGCCTTGTGTTCATTGGCCCGCCTGCATCGGCCATGCGCGCGATGGGCTCCAAGTCCGCCGCCAAGCAGCTGATGGAGAAGGCCAACGTGCCGCTGGTGCCCGGCTACCACGGCGAACAGCAGGACGCCGACTTCCTGCACGCGCAGGCCGACAAGATCGGCTACCCGGTGCTGCTGAAGGCTTCGGCCGGCGGCGGCGGCAAGGGCATGCGCGTGATCGAGAACTCGGCGCAGTTCAAGGACGCGCTGGCGTCCTGCAAGCGCGAGGCGATCAGTTCCTTTGGCGACGACAAGGTGCTGGCGGAGAAATACCTCCAGCGCCCGCGCCACATTGAAATCCAGGTTTTCGCCGACACCCTCGGCAACTGCATCTACCTGTTCGAGCGCGATTGCTCGGTGCAGCGCCGCCACCAGAAGGTGCTGGAGGAAGCGCCGGCGCCGAACATGCCGGCCGAACGCCGCGCGGCGATGGGCGAAGCGGCGGTCGCCGCCGCCAAGGCCGTGGGCTACGTGGGCGCCGGCACGGTGGAGTTCATCGCCAACCAGGACGGATCGTTCTACTTCATGGAGATGAACACCCGCCTGCAGGTCGAACACCCGGTCACCGAAATGATCACCGGCACCGACCTGGTGGAATGGCAGCTGCGCGTGGCCGCCGGCGAGCCGCTGCCGAAGCAGCAGCACGAACTGGCCATCAACGGCCACTCCATCGAAGCGCGCATCTACGCCGAGAATCCGGAGAAGGGCTTCCTGCCGTCGATCGGCACGCTGCGCCACATGGAGACGCCGGGCGCGGTCGCCTTTGAACTGGGCGGCGCCGTCAACCTGCCGGCCGGCGTGCGTATCGATTCGGGCGTGCGCGCCGGCGATGCAATCTCGCCGTTCTACGATCCGATGATCGCCAAGTTGATCGTCTGGGGCGCGGACCGCAAGCAGGCGCTGGCCCGCATGGCGCAGGCGCTGTCGCAGTACCAGATCATCGGCCTGGCCACCAACATCGCCTTCCTGAAACGCCTGGTCGAAGGCCAGGCCTTCTCCACGGCCGACCTGGACACGGGCCTGATCGAACGCAATCACGACGCGCTGTTCCCGGCCGCGCACGCGGCGCCGGATGCCGCGCTGGCGCTGGCCGCCGTGTCGCTGATCGAATCCGAGAAGGACCTCTCAGCCGCGCAATCCGGCGCCAACGCCGCCGACCCGTGGGGCCAGGCGCTGGGCTGGCGCATGAACCATCCATACGTGCGCGCGCTGTCCTTCGGCGACGAGTTCGCGGCGGCCAAGCCGTACAGCGTCAATGTCAGCTACCGCGCAGCCGACTGGCTGTTCAGCGTCGGCACGGCTCAGCCGCAGGTACTGAGCCTGATGTCGCAGGACGGCCACGATTTCAGCATCAAGCTGGGCGAGCAGGCCGTGCACGGCACGGTGCGCCGCGACGGCGACATGCTGCACGTGTTCACCAACGGTGCGCACTATCCATTGGCCTACAATGACCCCATGGCGCATGCCGGCGAAACCGAGGCTGAAGGCGGCCGCCTGACCGCGCCAATGCCGGGCAAGGTGGTCGCTGTGCTGGCCGCCAAAGGCCAGGAAGTGAAGAAGGGCGACGCCCTGGTCATCATGGAAGCCATGAAAATGGAGCACACCATCGCCGCGCCGCACGATGGCGTGGTCGACGAGGTTCTGTACGGCGTGGGCGACCAGGTGGCCGATGGCGCCCCACTGCTGGCGTTCAAGACGGCGTAAGGGAGGACATCATGCGTATTCTTTTACATCGCGCGGACGGCAAGACCGAGCCGTGGATCAAGGATTTTGCGAAATACCTGCCGGAAGCGGAAGTCGAGATCTGGCATGCCGGCGAAAAGTGCGAGGCTTGCGACTATGCGGTGGTGTGGTCGCCGCCGGAGGCGATGCTGCCGGACCTGGCGCTGGTAAAGGCGATCTTCGTCACCGGCGCCGGCGTGGACGCGCTGCTGAAGTTCAGCGACGCGCTGCCGCCGCACATTCCCATCATCCGCCTCGAAGACGCCGGCATGGCGCTGCAGATGGCGGAGTACGTGACCTACTCTGTGCTGCGCTATTTCCGCCGCTTCGACGAATACGAGACCCAGGCGCGCGCCGGCCAGTGGCTGCCGCTGCCCCAGTATCCAAAGGAAGACTTCTCGGTCGGCGTGCTGGGCATGGGCGTGCTGGGCACGCGCGTGCTGCAGGCGCTGGCGCCGTTCGGCTTCCCGCTGCGCGGCTGGAGCCGGAGCGAGAAGAGCATGCCGGGCGTGCAGTGCTTCCACGGCGCCGATGGGCTGGACACCTTCCTGCGCGGCAGCCGGGTCCTGGTCTGCATACTGCCGCTGACAGCGGAAACCAACAACCTGGTCAACCGCACCAATATGTGCAAGCTGCCGCAAGGCTCGTACCTGATCAACGTGGCGCGCGGCGCGCACCTGGCCGAGCCGGACCTGCTCACACTGATCAAGTCCGGCCACATCGCCGCCGCCACGCTGGACGTGTTCCGCAACGAGCCCTTGCCGGCGCAGCATCCGTTCTGGCAGGAGCCGCGCATCACGATCACGCCGCACATCTCGGCGCTGACCTTGCGCCGCGAGAGCGTCCAGCAAATCACCGAAAAAATCCGCAAGACCGCGCAGGGCGAAACCGTCGCCGGCGTGGTCGACCGCAAACGAGGATATTGATATGAGCAGTATGCCGAAACAGGTAAAGATCGTCGAAGTCGGCCCGCGCGACGGCCTGCAGAACGAAAAAGAAAGCGTGCCCGCCGAAGTGAAGATCGAGCTGGTGAACCGCCTGACCAGCGCCGGTTTCCAGAACATCGAAGCGGCGTCGTTCGTGTCGCCGAAGTGGGTGCCGCAGATGGCCACCAGCAAAGAGGTGATGGCCGCGATCGCGCGCAAGCCGGGCGTGATCTACTCGGCGCTGACGCCGAACATGCAGGGCTTCGAGGCGGCGCTGGCGGCCAAGGCGGACGAGGTGGTGATCTTCGGTTCGGCCTCGGAGGCGTTCTCGCAAAAGAACATCAACTGCTCGATCGCCGAATCGATCGCGCGCTTTGAAGGCGTGGCGAAGGCGGCCAAGGACAACGGCCTGCGCCTGCGCGGCAGCATCAGCTGCTCGTTCGGCTGCCCGTACCAGGGCGAGGTGCCGCTGGACGCGGTGGCCGACGTGGTGGGCCGCATGCGCGATTTGGGCTGCGACGAGATCGACATCGCCGACACCATCGGCGTGGCCACGCCACGCAAGACGCAGGCGGTGATGGAGACGGCGATCCGCGCCTTCCGCCTGGACGGCTTGTCCGGCCACTTCCACGACACGTATGGACAGGCGCTGGCCAACATCTACGCCAGCCTGGAGCTGGGCATCTCGATTTACCACTCGTCGGTGTCGGGCCTGGGCGGCTGTCCGTATGCGAAGGGCGCCACCGGCAACGTGGCCACCGAGGACGTGCTGTACATGATGCAGGGACTGGGAATTGAAACCGGCATCGACCTCGATATCGTGGTCGACGCCGGCCAGTTCATCTCGCAGTTCCTGGGCCGCAAAGGCGCCAGCCGCGCCGGCAACGCCATCGCCGCCAAGCGCGCTGGTTAAGACGTCACTCGCGTACCAGCTTGTCCGCGACGTACATGCGGTACTGCTTGATACGACCGGTGACGGTGTCGGTCCCCTGGCGCGGTGTGTAGCGCACGCCCGCCACCTCCACCTGCTGACCCAAATCGATGATCAGCTGGTGCGGGTGGCCAGTACCGCCGGCAAACGCCGTGTGCCAGTGGTCCGACGCCTGCCCGTTGATGGCGTTGAGCGCCGAGCCGTCCTCCTTCTTCAACTCCTCGCTGCTGGCGTAGGCGATCGTCCACGATTGCTGGTTGATGGTCTTGCCATCCTTGCCCAGCAGTGAAATCTCGGCCACCGCCGCGTACTGCTTGCCGTCGAAGGCGCTCAGCGATTCAAGGCAGAACTGCTTGCCCTTGACCGGCGCGGCGAACATCACATCCTGCGTCGCGCCGCCGGGCGCGAACTCGCCCGCCTGCGCCGGCACAACGCCCTCCAGCGCCGGCTTGACCGTGCTCGGTGGACGCGCCAGGTCCAGCTCCGGATTGAGCTGGTCGAGTATCGGCTCCGTCAGGCCGGCGATGCGCGCGCTGCGCGGGCCGGTCAGGTCCAGCACCACGATTTCGTTGCGGCCCTTCCTGATCCACGGGCCGGGCAGGTACATGGTCTGCGTCGGTCCGATGCTCCAGTAGCGGCCCAGGCAGCGGCCGTTGATCCACACGATGCCCTGGCCCCAGCTCGACATGTCGAGGAAGGTATCGGCCTGCCGGCTGGCTTCGAAACCACCGCGCCAGAAAGCCGGGCCCTTGGCGCGTCCGCGCTTGAACGACAGCGGTGGCAGCACGCCGTCGGCGTCGAAATCGATGGCGCGGATTTCCCAGTTCTCCACCGCCTGCGCCGCGCCGCCCTTGGCGGTAAAGGTCACCGGACCATGCAGGCCTTTGCGGTCGTGGACCTCCAGCCCGAAGTTAACCCGCGCAATGGTGTACAGCAGGATCTCCACCGTCACGGCCTTGCTGCGCGCCGGCACCGCGACCGAGAAGCGGCGGTGGCGCGTGTCCATCGTTCCCGCCAGCTTGCCGTCGATGTAGACCCAGGCCAGGTCGCGCACCTTGGCGGCTGCCAGCAGGCCCGCAGGACCGGCCGGCAGCTGCACGCGATAGGCGACCAGCCCTCGGCTGATGTCGTACTGCTCGATCGGCTCAGGCGACACGGCCTTGATCGCGCGCGGCGGCAGGTTGGCCAGCACCGGCGCCGATTCGCTCAGCGCGAAGGCGTCGATGCTCATGACGGGATTGCGCGCCGGCGCTTCGGGCAGCACTTCGCCCGCCGCCAGGAAGGGACGCATGCCCTCGCGGTAGGCGTTGAACTTGGCGCCCATCCAACCGGCTTCGCTGATCGGCGCGTCGTAGTCGTAGCTGGTGGTGTCCGGCCGGAAGGGACGGTCGCAACCGCCCCACAGGCCGAAGGTGGTGCCGCCATGCGCCATGTAAAGGCTGAACGAGCCGTTCGCCTTCAGCATGGCCTGGATGTCGACGACGGCGCTGGTGTTGTCGCCACGGCGGTGCGGATTGCCCCAGGTGTCGAACCAGCCGGAGTAGTATTCGCCGCACATCAACGGCGCCTGCTGCACCGCCGCCAGCGCCTTGAAGCCGCCGGCCGGATCGCTGCCGAAGTTGGCCACCGAGAGCATGCCGGCCAGGTGGGTCTTGGCCACCGCGTTGGTCGGATTACACTGGAACAGCGGCACGTCGAAACGCGCATCGAGCAGCGCCTGGCGCAGCACGCGCATGTAGTCCAGGTCTTCGCCGAAGAAGCCGTACTCGTTCTCCACCTGGACCATCAATATCGGCCCGCCCTGCGTCACCTGCATCGGCCCGAGCACGCGGCCGACTTCACGCAGGTAGCGCCGCGCCGGATCGATAAAGGCCGGATCGCGCGTACGCAGGAAGGCGTCGCCCGGATTCTTCTTCAACAGCCACCACGGCAGGCCGCCCATCTCCCACTCGGCGCAGGCGTAGGGGCCGGGGCGCAGGATTACCCACAGCCCTTCCTGCTGCGCGAGGCGGCAGAACTCCACCGCGTCGCGCTGGCCGCTCCAGTCGAACTTCCCTTCGCGCCATTCGTGATAGTTCCAGAACAGGTAGGCACACACCGTGTTCAGGCCCATCGCCTTGATGGCCTTCAGGCGGTGGCCCCAGTACTCGCGCGGCACGCGGGCGAAGTGCATTTCGCCGCAGCGGATCTGGAACGGCTTGCCGTCGATGAGGAAGTCGCTGGCGCCGACCGCGAAGCGCGGCGCCGCTTGTGCGCCGGCGTGGATCGGCAGCAGGGCGCCCCCAGCGGCGGCGGCGGCGCCTTGCAACAGGCGGCGGCGAGGCAGGTTCGCACGCATCATTTAGAACGCCACTCGCAGGCCAACGTTGGCGCGGCGGCCGACATCTTCCAGGGTGAGGAACTGCGATTCGTTGTTGGCATATTCGTGCATCCGCGAGTTGGAGAGATTGATGAAGTCCGCGTACAGCGCCATCTTCGGCGTCAGATTGTAGCGCAGGCTGGCGTCGGTCTGGCCGTAGGCCGCGCGGTTGCGCGGCAGCGTGCTGCCGCCGCCGCAATCGACGGAGAAGTGGTTGCGCCAGTTGTAGCTCACACGTGCCATGAACTTGTCGTTCTCGTAGAACACCGAGCCGTTGTACGACTGCGGCGACAGGCCAGGGTAGCCACAGGCCGGCGCGGTGGCGTCGGATTCGCGGGTGGCGCTGGCGTCCACGTAGGTGTAGTTAGCGGCCACGCCAAAGCCCTTCAGCCACGAGACGCTGTTATCGAAGGCGTACTGGCCGGCCAGTTCCACGCCCTTGATCTTGCCCTCTTGTCCGTTGCGCACGCGGGTGTCGTGGACGATTTCATCGTACTGCGGAATCTTCATGTCGACCATTTTGGTCTCCAGGAAGTTGGAGACATCCTTGCGGAAGATGGCGGCGCTGACGTAGTTGGTCTTCGACAGATACCATTCATACGACAGGTCGTAGTTCTTCGACTGCATGGGCTTCAGGTAGGGATTGCCGCCGCCGGTCTGCACGTCGCCGAAGCGGCCGCCGTAGGAATTGCTGACGCCCATCTGGTTCAGCGTAGGACGGGTCTCGGTCTTCGACGCGGCAAGGCGCAGCATCATGTCCGGCGTCAGGTCGATCTTCAGGTTGGCCGATGGCAGATAGCTGTTGTAGCTGTTGCTGACGGAGTTCACCGCGTTCGGGCCCCAGTTCAGGATATAGGTCGTGTCGTTGGGGCTCTTGGTCGCCGACAGCAGCACGCGGCTGATACCGGTCGACGTGGAGTTCACGTGCACCACGCGCACGCCGGCGTTGGCCGACCAGTGTTCGCCTTCCCATTTCGAATCCAGGAAGAAGCTCGATACCTTCTCCTTCACGCCCCACATGTCAGGCTTGGTGTAGTCGATCGCCATCGGGCCGTTCGGGTACTTGCTCTTGTCCAGGTACAGCGCCGGGTCGTTCGACTGCGCCAGCAGCGACGGCTGGTTCAGGTAGTTCATGTACGCGTACGGATTGAAACTCAGGTAGGCGCTTGGAATCTGCGCGCCATTGCCCAGGAAGTTATCCATCGGCGTGACCGTGAACAGCGACGATGGCAGGGAGACGTGGTAGCCGCTGAAGGCGTTCCATGCGTCGTTGTTCCACTGCGTGCGCTCGACGTTGCGCTGCGAGTGGGCCACGCCGGAATCGATGCCCTTGAAGTAGCCCATCTCGTGGTTCCACGACAGGTTGAAGCGGCCTTCCTGCAGGTCGTCGAGATTGCGGATGTCGCCATACGAGACGGCGTGCGCGCGCACCGCGGTCGGGTCGGCGATGCCGTCGCCGAACACCAGGCCCGGCGTGCTGCCGAAGGTCAGCACGTCGCCGTTCTTCGGCACCATGCCGGCCACGATCCACATGTTCGGCGACTTGGAGGTGGTGCGCGAGCTGGAGATGTCGCCTTCCAGTTTCAGCTCCGGCGCCAGCGCCCATTTGGAGTTCAGGCCGAACGCCTGCGTGGTGGACAGGCGGTCGCCGCCCTTGACGATCATGTCGTTCGAATTGGCCTCGCCCAGCAGCTTGCCGCTGCCGGCCAGTTCCGGATTGTTCGCGTAGAAGATCGAGCCGGGGCGCAGGAAGCTGGTGACTTGGTTATTCGAGTCGGTCTTCACGCCCAGCTGCTGCGGATTGTTCCAGTCGCTGAACGCGATCACGTCGTTCTTCTGGTCGAGGCGCGAGTACAGGGCGTCGGCCGTCAGTTTCCACGTCGGCGACGGGTTGTATTGCACCGTCAGGTTGCCGACCAGGCGCTTGCGGCTTTCATTCTCCTGCTGGAAGCCGTAACTCTGCGGCATGTAGAGCTTCTTGGTGGTCACGTCGGCCATGGTCAACCCCTTGGAGTTGAGGTCGCCGTTGATCATCGAGACGTCGCGGTAGTTCCATGCGTCGTTGACGGCCTTGTTCTGCTTGGAGGCGCGGTCGGTGTAGGAGAGCGAACCGGTCACGCCGAAGGTGCGGTTCTCGTTGGCGAACGAGTACATGCCGGCGATGTTGGGCGTGTTCTTCTTGGAGTTGGTGTCGTACGAGTCCGAGACGTTGACCACCGACGAGTGGCCCAGCTTGCCCGACAGCGGGCGCGCGGTCTGGATGTCCACGGTCGAGCCGATGCCGCCCTCCGGCAGGAAGGCTTGCGAGGTCTTGTAGACCAGCGCTTTCGAGATCAGGTCGGAGGACAGCAGGTCGAAGGAGAACTCGCGGCCGCCGGTGTCGCTGGTCATGGTGCGGCCGTTGACCAGCACGTTGTTGAATTCCGGCCCGAGGCCGCGCACGGAGATGTAGCGGCCTTCGCCGTTGTTGCGCTGGATCTGCACGCCGGTGACGCGCTGCAGCGATTCGGCGATGTTCGTGTCCGGGAATTTGCCGGCGTCTTCGGCGGAGACCGCGTCGACCACGCCGTCCTGCAGGCGCTTGGTGGTCAGCGACGACGACAGCGAGGCGCGGATGCCGCTGACCACCACGGTCGCGCTGGTGTCGAGCGGCTTGGCCTCGCCGGCGGTTTGCGCCGACGCGCCCGTCATCATCAACATTTCGGCGATCAGGGCGGCTATGACCGTCTTGGAAGTATTCATTTTCATTGTGTCTCCGTGCTCTTATTAGGAATGAATGAATGTGCGAAGGCCTGCCTGGTGCGGCATATAGCTCTGGTTTTGGACAGCAGGCGCTCGCGCGATGCGGCGAGCTAGCAGGCGATGGGGCGGCTGAACTTGGTCGAATGCATGGTCTCTCCGTAATTTTCTTATGCGCGTTTTGCCCGCGCTCATTTCATATTACGTAAGAGCTCGCTTGCCAACCAATTGCGTATTCAATCGAATCTATGATCAATTCGTATAGCTCGATGAACCGTGGGGGAATAAAAAAAAGACCCAAGAGCCGAAACTCTTGAGTCTTTTTTTCTGAAACTGGTCGGAGTACAAGGATTCGAACCTTGGACCCCCTGGTCCCAAACCAGGTGCGCTACCGGGCTGCGCCACACTCCGAAGAAGCAAGATAATACAAGCTGGTTCAGTATCCGTCAAGTGCCACTATGAAATCAGTATCGACCATGGCGAAATTTTTTCAATGTGAGATTATGGCGGTGTGAATAAATTATCTAAAAAGCCATGAGCGCGACCTTGACTTCATTCCAGCCCACCCCGATGCGGCGGCCAAGGATCATTGCGGGCATCGCCGTTTCGCTGGTGTTGCATGCGGCGCTGATCTTCGGCTACCGGCTGGCGGCGCCCACCGCGCCGGAACCGACGCAGCCGGCCAAGGCCATGACCGTGTGGCTGCGGCCGGCCGAGCCGCCCAAGCCCATCGTCGCCAAGGTGGAACCGCCGCCGAAGCCGGAGCCTGCCCAGCCGCGCAGACGCGAACGGCCGCAGGTGGCGGAGCGCGCCAGAGCGCCGGCCAAGGCGGAGGTGGAGGTGGAGGCGCCCGCACAGGTCACGGCGCAGGCGATCACGCTGCCGGCGCCGGCCAGCACGGCGCCCGATCCGCTGCACCCGGAACTGCAACCGAAGAAATTCGACATGAACGCGGCGCTGAAAACAGCCCGCAAGGAAGCCAACGCCAAGGATCCGGCGCGGGCGGGCCTGCCGGTGGCCCAGCTGGATGATCATCCGCTGTATCCAGAGCAACGCGAATCCAAGCTGGGGCGCGACATCCAGGGCGCCACCCGGCCCGACTGCCGGAAGAGCAGCGGCGGCCTGCTGGCGCCGCTCATCTGGATGCTGGACAAGAAGGACAGCGGCTGCAAGTTCTGATCAGTCGCCGCCCTTGAGTTGCAGCGCGCGGTCGTACAGCGCGTTCTTCTTGCGGCCGGTGATCTGCGCCGCCAGGTTGGCGGCCTGCTTGACCGAGCACTCGGTCAGCAGGATCTTCAGGATGCGCTCGGCCTCCACGTCCTGCTCGTCCTCGGCGGCCGGCGCGCCGGCCAGCAGCACGACGAATTCGCCCTTCTCGCGGTGCGGGTCGGCCTTGATCCAGGCCTCCGCCTCGGACAGCGGGCAGCGGTGGATTTCCTCGAACATCTTGGTCAGCTCGCGCGCGAACACCACCTGGCGCTCCGGCTCGAACACCGCCGCCAGCGCCGTGGCGCAATCGAGGATGCGGTGCGGCGCCTCGTAGAACACCATCGTGGCGGTCACCGCGCGCAGCGTGGCGAGGAAGTTCTCGCGCTGCTTGGCCTTGGCCGGCAGGAAGCCGACAAAGTAGAACTGATCGTTCACCAGCCCGCTGGCCGACAAGGCCGTCACCGCCGCCGACGCGCCCGGCAGCGGCAGCACGCGCAGGCCGGCCGCGCGCACCGCGTCGACGATGCGCGCGCCCGGATCGGACACGGCCGGCGTGCCCGCGTCCGACACCAGCGCGATGCGCTCGCCGGCCTGCAGGCGGGCGATCAGCGTTTCCGCCACTTCGCGCTCGTTGTGCTGGTGCGCCGCGATCAGCGGCTTGTGCAGGCCGAAGCGGGTCATCAGCTGGGCGGTGTTGCGGGTGTCCTCGCAGGCCACGGCATTGACCAGGCTCAAAACGTGCAACGCCCGCAGGCTGATATCCGTCACATTGCCGATCGGGGTCGCCACGACGTACAAGGTTGCGCTAGGATAGGTCTGGTGCGCCGTTTCGCCCATCACGGGCAGAGTGGCGATGGAGCTGGATTCTTGTGCGGTCATTGTGGGGGTAGGATGAATAGTGTGAAGTTGTCGCTGCTGTGTGCGGCCGCGGCGCTGGTGAGCGCGTGCAGCACGCCGTTCTGCAATGCGCCCGGGGGATTGTGCGCGCCCGGCTCGTCAAATACAAGTGTCGCGCCCGCCGCGCTGCCGCCGCCGGCCCCCGCGCCGCTGCCCAAGCCACCGCCCGAGCCGACG